>CAYFSA010000134.1:3398-7863 GCA_964345605.1 uncultured Ectothiorhodospiraceae bacterium | reverse complement strand
GAACCAGCGAACCCGTGAAACCTTTTAATCGCTTGGCTTGCGTAGTTACACCTAGAGCGTTCCTTGGTCTGCTCAACTATGCTTCAAGATGCAAGCCGAGCCTGTCGGTTCTGGCAGCAATAACCATCATCGCTTTTGTGCATTGGGGAGGTCATTAATGACTGATTTTGTAATGGATGAGGATTATGCCGGCGCCAACGAGGAACCCTTGAGGGAGGTTGGCGAGGCATCTGACGGTGTTGAGGATTGGGCGGCGATCGACGCCCAAGTGTCGCAGCAAAAGATTGCCGAAGTCGCCTATTTGAAGGCCGAAGCGCGGGCGTTTACTCCCGGTTATGAAATGGATGATTGGTTGGCGGCGGAGGCTGAAATCCAGGGTAATTACCTGTAGCTCAGGTCTCGGCCATGACCTGCGCGATTTCGTCTCGCAAGGTCTCGAGCTTGAAGGGTTTGACAAGCCGTCCTGCAAAGCCGTAGTCGCGATAGTGGGCCATGACCGGATCGTCGAAATAGCCGCTGGCAACGATGATCCGGGCATGGGGGTCGAGTTCGAACAGCGCCTGCGTGGCTTGCAGCCCGCCCAGGCCGCCGGGCACAGTCAAATCCATGATAACAACATCAAAGGGCTGGCCGCTGGCCTGGGCCGCCTTGTATTGGGCGATGGCCGCATGACCGTCGGCCGCGAGGGTCACGTGGTGGCCAAAATGGGTCAGGCTCTGCTCGACCACTTCTTGAATCATGGCTTCATCGTCCATGACCAGCACGTGCCATGTTTGGGGCAGGTCGGCATCAGCGGTGCGGGCAGGTGCTGCGGCCGGAGCCTCGTGCGTGGCCGGCAGATCGAGGGTAAAGGTGGTCCCGCTGCCGAGGGTCGAATGGACACTGATGCGGCCCTGGTGCTGATTGACAATGCCGTGCACGATGGCCAGCCCCAGGCCATTGCCGGTGTCTTTGGTGGTGAAATAGGGATCGAATATCCGCTCGAGATGCTTGGCCGGGATGCCTGGCCCGTCATCGCAGAAGGCCAGACGGACATAGTCCCGGCTCGAATCTAGACCGGCCTCCTGGCGGCCCGCGAGATTCCTGCCTTCGACGTAGAGGGTGCCGCCGGCCGACATGGCGTGGCGGGCGTTGATGGTCAGATTGGCGATCACCTGTGCGACGAGCTCCCGGTCAGCCTGCAGCGGCCAAAGATCGGCGGGCAGATGACAACGCGTTTCGATGGCACTGCCGTGCAGGTTGAATTGTAGGGTTTCGCGCACCAGCGAGGCGGTGTCGACCACTGCTAGCAATGGGGTGCCGCCCTTGGCGAAAGTCAATAGCTGCTTGGTTAAGTGCTTCGATCTGTCCATGGCGTCAAGCGCCATCTGCAAGGGTTGCTGGGCCGACGAATTTGCCGGCAGCGCGTCCCCCACCAGCTCCAGATTGATGAACAGCCCAGCCAGCAAGTTGTTGAAGTCGTGGGCGATGCCTCCCGCTACCGTGCCCAGGCTTTCGAGTTTTTGCATGCGCTGCAGCTCGTGCGTCTGCCGTTTGCGCTCGGTGATGTCGACATGGGTGCCAATCATGCGCACGGCCTGACCTTGCTCGTTATGGATAATACTGGCCCGCGACAGAATGTCCACCCAGTGGCCGTCCTTATGTTGCATCTGGAGTTCCATTTCCAGCCGCTCGCGCTGGCCATGGATCAACTCCTGCTGCTGTTTCCACCACCAGGGCAGCGTCTCGGGATCGGTCAGTGTTTCCCAAACGGCCAAGGTGTTGGGCAGCTCCTCCTCGGCGTAGCCCAGCATGCGTTTCCAGCCGGGTGAATAGTAGATTTCATCGGTCACCAGATCCCAATCAAACAGGCCATCCCGGGTGGCGTTCATGGCCAGCTCGAAGCGTTTCTCACTGGCGTGTAGGGCCTGTTTTTGCGCGGTGATGTCACTGATGGCCAGGTACGTCAGCAATTTGCCGTCATGATTGTGTGGATAGAAGCATTTGAGTAACGCCCAAAAGTGGGATTGATCCGCGCGAACCAAGCGCATTTCCCGGCTGCGCTTACCATCACGGGTCCGCGAGCGTTGGCATTGGAGATAGAACGCATCCTGATCGGCTTGGGCGAGAAAGCGGGAGAAAGGCTGGTTAATCAGCTTGCTGCGCGGTCGGCTCAGCAGCTTGGCGAGGGCGAGATTGGCTTCGATGATAAGCCCGGTATCACTAAGCGTGCAATAGCCCATCGGCGCCAGCTCATAGAGCTCGAAATAACGGGCGCGTTCGGCATCCAGGGCGGCATGGGCCTGCTGCAGCTCTTCGTTTTGCAGCGCCAGCTCGAATTGGTGGACTTGGAGATCATGGATCAATTGCTCGGTGGTTGTGGTGGCCGGCACTGCGTGCGGCGCTGCTGGCTGCTCTGCTTGTTGCGCCAGCATAGCCTCGGCTCGGCGGCGCAGGGTGTCGGTATGTTGTGACGTCGCTGCTGGAGTTGAGTCCTGTTTGGGATATTTCATCGTCAGACCCTGCCTGCATTCATTGAATAGGGGCTAGCTTGAGTGCGGTTGCCTGTCCTTGGCAAAAAACCAAAACCGGTTTTTGCCCTTGAGCTTGGCCTGATACACGGCCTGATCGGCCTGCTGGATCAACTGGTCGGCGGTGACCGGCACAGCCTGCGGATAACAGCTCACGCCCAGGCTGGCCGAAACCTGCAGGTGTTTTTGCCCGATCACGACCGGTTGCGCCGCCGCGGCCAGCAGCCGTTCCAGCCAGGGAACTGTGCCATCGAGGGTGTCGATGTCAATGAGCAGGGCGATGAACTCGTCGCCGCCGATCCGGGCCAGGGTATCTTCGGTACGCAGGACTTGGCGCATACGCCGGGCGAGTTTGACCAATAGCTGATCGCCAGCCCCGTGGCCATGCTGGTCGTTGATGGCCTTGAAGCCATCCAGATCGATGAATACCATCGCCAAGTGCTGGCCGTGCCGGTGCGCCTGGTGCATGGCTTGGTCGAGCCGGTCGGTAAACAGGCGGCGGTTGGGCAGATCGGTCAGCAGGTCGAACTGGGCGGTATGTTTAAGCTCTTCGGTATAGCGCTGGCGTGCCGTGATGTCTTGGCTGGTGCCGATGATGCGGTACACCTGGCCTTGCTCGTTGTACAGCGGGTGTAAAGTGGTTTCCCAAAATGTTGCCTGGTCCGCCTCGCCCAAGGAATCCTCGAATGTTACCGGTTCGCCAGCCTGCCAACAGGCGTGCAAATGCCGGGTGAGCGTTTGGGCCTGCGGGCAGGGCCAAACTTCCACGGGTGTCGTGGCCCGCTCAACTGTGGGGGGCAGGCTGAGCAGCCGGGCCAGGAAGGGATTGCAGCCGATGTAATAACATTGCCCGCACGGCTGGCAATCGATAACAAAGATACCGATTTGCGCCCCCTGGTAAATCGAGCTCAAGAATTGCTCCTTGTCCCGCAGCACCATCTCTGCCCGCTTGAGCTCGGAGACATCGGCGCGGAAACCGTACATCATCCAGGGTTCGCCGCAATCGGTCCAGCGGATCAGCCGACCGCGATCGCGTACCCATACCCAGTGCCCTTGTCGATGCCGCAGCCGGAATTCGGCGGCATAATCCTCCTGTGCCTGGTCGAAATGCCCGAACAAAGTGTCCAGCCAGGCGCCAAGGTCATCGGTATGTAGCCAATCCAGCCAGGTTTCGATGCGGACCGGCTCGAGTTCGGCGAGCGTATAACCCAGCATTTTTGCCCAATGGCTGTTCACCTGCAGGCGCCCGGCTTGAATATCCCATTCCCAGGCCCCCACTCGCGTGCTGTCGATGATATGGGCCAGACGTGCTTGTTCGCGCGCTAGCGCCGCCTCTGCGGCCTTTTGGTCACTAATGTCGCTGATTACCAGGCGGGTGATCGGCGTGCCATCGGCCTCGCTGGCGGGCATGGCCTCTAGGCGAGCCCAAAAGGTCGCGCCATCGGATCGGCCAAGACGTAAATCCACCACCTGGCGCGTTGACTCGCGCTGTAAATCCCGGCGCAGGCGGTAGTAGCTCGCTTGGTCGTCAGGGGTAACGAATTGGCTGAAGGGCTGGTTGATGAGCTGAGTACGCGCCGTCCCGAGCTGGTTGACGAGCGTGAGGTTGGCCTGCTGGATTAGGCCCTTGTCAGTGATGACACAATAGCCGATGGGGGCCAGCTCATAGAGCTCGAAATAACGCGCCCGTTCGGTATCCAGGGCGTCATGCAGGTGCTGCAGCTCCTCGTTTTGCAAGGCCAGCTCGACCTGATGGACCTTGAGTTCATGGATCAACTGCTGGGCCTGCTCGATGGACAAGTCGGTGACGGCCGCCACCGGATTCTGTTCCTGTTGGGCCACAAGGCCCTCCGCCTGCTGCCGAAAGGGGGTGGCAGCGCCCGCCGGCGGCGATGTTGTCGCATTGTTAGGTGGCATTGTCATTCTCGCGGCTGTCCGGCGTGGGGCTATCCGGG
>CAYFSA010000134.1:0-3298 GCA_964345605.1 uncultured Ectothiorhodospiraceae bacterium | reverse complement strand
GGGGCTATCCGGGTGCTCGACAAACGTCAGGACCGCCCCTTCGATGACGTTATCCTGGGTGCGATAAGGCTGAATATGCATCAGAAAGCGTTTCCCGTCGACGGTCGCGACCTGGCGTCGACAGGGTGCCAGCGTGTCGAGCACTTGTTGAATATCGCCCAGCAGGTTTGGATAGTCGACCAGTTTGGTGACGATATGCCCGATGGACCGGCCGACGTCGCTTGGGATCAGATGGATGATATTGGTGGCGGTGGGCGTGAACCGGAGAATGTTGAGCCCGTGATCGACAAACACGGTGGCGATGCGGCTGCCGGCCAACAGATTATTCATGTCGTTATTGGCGCGGGACAGCTCGGCGATCTTGTTCTCCAGCTCGGTGTTCACCGTGATCAGCTCCTCGTTGACCGATTGCAACTCTTCCTTGGAGGTTTCCAGCTCCTCATTGGTGGATTGCAGCTCCTCGTTAATGGACTGCATTTCCTCGTTGGAGGATTTCAATTCCTCGTTGGTCGTCTGTAGCTCTTCGGTGGTGCTTTGCAAATATTCATCCTTGGCCCGTAAGGCGTTCTCCAGGGCGGCGATGCGCCCCTCGGGATCGGGCGTCGGAGCGGTGGCATCCTGAACGGCCGCAGGCGGCAAATGAGTATCCGGCGGGTTGGCCGCGGGCTTGAGGATGACCAAATACAGCGCAGAAGAGGCCGTAGGCGTCGGTGGCGTGCCGGTATGCGGGTTTACCACGAGATCGACCGGCTTGGTGCCGCCATTGTCCTGCACCATGATATTGGCGACTTCTTGGCGCTGCCCGGTTTTGACCGCTTGATGCAATTTCGCCGCAAGTGGCTCCTGCAGGCCGGGGCGGGCCATGCGCAGCAGATTGCTGTGCTGAATCTCGCCATGCGCCGGTTCCAGATACCAGCCTGGGCGCTGGTTCAGGGCATGGATATAGACCACATCGCCCTGACGATCCACCAGAATACCGATAGCGTCGAACTCGACCAGCAGCCCCTGTTCCGTGGCCTCGCGCGGGGTCGAGGCCGGGGCCGGGCCGGCCGGTTTGGGCGCGGGCTGCTCGCCGGCAGGGGGCGGGGACGGGAATTGCTCGAGCACGCGGTACTGATGGCTCGGGATCGCTTCGCGGCGTTGATAGAGTTTGGCTTTGCGATCGACCGGGCGAAATAGCGTCGGGTGTTCGCTGACGCTCTCGGAAGTGCCCAGGAACAAATAGGCACCGGGGTTCAGGGCGTAATGAAAAAGATTCGCCAGGGTTTTCTGCAAATCGCCATTGAAATAGATCAGTAGGTTGCGGCAGCTGATCAAATCCAGGTGGGAAAAGGGCGGGTCCCGGATGATGTCCTGCTCGGAGAACACGACCAGATCACGCAGGGGTTTGCTGATGGTGTAGGTGGCAGGCTGGCCGGCTTCAGCATCCGGTCCGGCGACGAAAAAGCGGGCCAGTCGCGCGGGGGAAACAGCGCTGGCAATGCCGGCTGGGTATTGTCCGGCCCGCGCCATGGCGATGGCCTCGCTGTCGATGTCGGTGGCGAAGATTTGAAATTGAAACGGCTTGGCCAGCTGGGCCTGCTGCTCGGCTAGCAGCATGGCGATGGAATAGCTTTCCTCGCCGGTGGCGCAGCCGGGCACCCACACCCGAATGAGGCTGTTGGCGGGTTTGCCGATGAAGAGCTGCGGCATGACCTGCTCGGCCAGGGCGTGAAAGGCCTCGGGGTCACGAAAGAAGCCGGTGACGCCGATCAATAAGTCGCGGAAAAGGGCCGACAGCTCGGCCGGCGACTGCTGGGCGAACTGAATATACTGATTGGCGGTGGCGATCTGCTGAATGGCCATACGCCGTTCCAGGCGCCGCCTGATGCTGGTGGGTTTGTATTGGGAGAAATCATGCCCGGTGTGGGCACGCAGCAGGATAAACAGCTTGTTAAGCGCATCCAGGTCGTTTGACTGGGCTGCTTGGGGCGGCCGCTTAAAGCTCTGCTGGCTGTAGGCGATGAGCTGCGCCGCCATCGCTTGCGGGGCCAGGACATAATCGACCAGGCCGGTGGCGATGGCGCTGCGGGGCATGCCGTCATACGCCGCGGTGTCCGGGTCTTGGACCATGATCATACCGCCGGCCCCTTTGATCGCCCGCACCCCGGCGCTGCCGTCACTGCCGGTGCCGGTGAGCACAATGCCGATGGCGCGCTCGCCCTGATCATCGGCTAAGGAGCGGAACAAAAAGTCGATCGGCAGGCGCTGGCCATGCGGCAGCACCGGGTCGAGCAACTGCAGCCGGCCATTGGCGAAGGCCATGTCCTGCCCGGGCGGGATGATATAGGTACGGTTGTTCACGACCGTCATACCGTCCTCGACTTCGGCGACCTGCATACAGGTATAACGGCGGATCAGGTCGGCGAGCAGGCTGTTATGATCGGGGGCCAGATGCTGCACCAGCACGAAGGCCATGCCGGGGTCGGTATCTGCCGGCATGCCGGTGAAAAAGGCCTCGAAGGCGTTCAGCCCGCCGGCTGAGGCGCCGATGCCAACGATGGGAAAGGTTGAGTGCTGCGGGGGCGTTTGCGCGTTAGCTGGCACCGGTGAGTCGTTTTCTTGCCGCTGTTGTGGGTTGTTATCGGCTGCTGATGGCATGCAGTCATTGCTCCGGCCGCTCAAGCGATACGTTGTGTCTGGCATGAAGTATGGCAGATCAATGGCGGTGTCATTGCCTGTGATTAGCCGAAAGATACCACATAATAGTGTCGCAGCCACTGCTCGGCACTAGCCTTTGCCCAGGCCATGTTGCCGTCGAGGTCGATGGCCCTGCAGGTTTGCGCAGCCTGTTCAGGGTCGCGGGAGTCCGGCCCTCGGTGGGCCATCAACAGCCTCAATAACCGATCGTCGTCACATCGATTACAGACCATAATCGTTTCGACCAGCCCGCCATCCTCGTCAAACCACACCACTTCGATCTCGTGAGCCGGCGTGAGCCCGCAGAATTCGCATTATGGGCTATCCGTGGCCTAGAGAGTAATCGCGTCGTTGTCTATCCGTGTTAATACGTAAAACAATACTTCGATTAGTTGCTAAACTGTATGGTAATAGTCGTAATGTTTTTTGCAGGTGGGGGGTGAGCCTGAGTGTTTTGGCTGCGCCTGCCTTATGGCTGGCGTTGGCTGCAGAGCGGTCAAAGAGGCGCTGTCATCTGGTAATTTTACGCATAAAAACTATACTCGGCTAAGCCTCAGTGACAAGGAACCACCCGGCGCTGTAGGGCGGGTTTTAACCCGCCGCGCCGGGCATCCATGCA
>CAYFSA010000133.1:0-7871 GCA_964345605.1 uncultured Ectothiorhodospiraceae bacterium | reverse complement strand
TGATTGGGGTCGAGTTCAGCCGCGAGCAACGCACCGTGGTGGGGTTTGAGGTGGAGTCGGAGTGAGCGGTGAGCGTTCGCATGCCCTCAAGGCAGGCAGTTGGGCGTGTTCCCATCGTGATCCCTTTGACTGTATATTGGCTGCCCAATCAGCGCTGGAAAACTTGACGTTGGTCAGTTTGGTATCTCGTTGATAGATGGTAAGTGAAGGGAAACACGTGGCCAGCCAGTGTTACGATCCCATGCCGTGATCTATCCCTGCGCCGTTGTATTCATATCTAACCCAACGAGGACAGCTTATGAGCAAACTCGCTGAACTCTATGAGCAAGATTACACCGCCTGGGCCCATGCCCAGGCCAATTTACTAAGGGCGGGTCGCTTTGACGCCCTGGATGTCGAGCACTTGCTCGCGGAACTGGAAGACATGGGCAAAAGCGAACAGCGCAGTCTTGAAAGCCACTTGCGGGTCTTATTGGCGCACCTATTGAAATGGCAATACCAATACCCTCAATTGGCTGAACGCTGGAAAGAATTCAAAGGAGACAGCTGGCATAACACGATTGTACAGCAGCGCAATGAAACGCTGTTCTTGCTAGAGGAAAATCCCGGCATTAAGCGGTTCTGGCCTGAAGTCGTCAAAAAGGCCTACGCGAAAGCACGAAAGCTCGCTGCGGATGAAAGCGGGTTGCCCATCGAAACCTTCCCGCGTGAGTGTCCTTATAGCGACGAGCAAATCCTGGACAAGGCGTTTTATCCGCAAACACCGCAACGATGAATAACGGTAACACTATGACCCGCCAATCGCATTGAAAGCCCTGGAGTGGGCTGATCCAAAGTGCCGGTGACGGTATCGATCCACGCCAAGTTCACCCTCCCGCTTATATTTCTGAAAACGCCCTTTTTCAGAAAATAACGCCTTAAACAGCGCAGGAAGCATACTGCAATCCATTCTATTTAACATAATACGTAGCATGTAATACACAACGATTCTGCATTGCATGGCCGCCATGCACGGCTTAACCAATACCAATAATCAACCCATTGATGCAGGTTCAGGTGAGCCGAAAGGCTCTGGAGAGCGGCAGTCGACTCCGTGACTGGCAAGGATGCGCAGGGGTACAGTGGGGTACAGGACAGCCAAGCAGCGAATCGGGGGAAAGAAATAATGCTCATCTAAGGAAGCCAGACCAGTAGCCGACAGGCATTTGCACGAAAATAGTGCAAATTTGGCTGATTTGCTCTATTGTGAGGCGTGATTATGGCGAGTAGCCGCCAAATTAGTGCATTATTAGTGCATTGCCCCGGGCAAATGACATGGCATGGCACATGCTAATTCTGATCTAGCCTTAGGTCCGAGCCGCTCGAACCCAGTGGCTGTCTTTCTATTTCCAACGTCAGGAGAAGTCTGTATGACCCCTACCGAAATCACCAAAATGCTGCAAGAGAACAACGTTAAGTTCGTCGATCTTCGTTTTACGGACACCCGTGGCAAGGAGCAGCACGTCTCCATGCCTGCGCATACTATCGACGAAGGCATGCTGGAAGACGGCAAGATGTTCGATGGCTCTTCGATATCCGGCTGGAAAGGCATCCAGGAATCCGACATGATTCTCCAGCCCGACCTGGAAACCGCGGTTATGGATCCCTTCATGGAAGACAATACTTTGATTTTGCGCTGTGACATCGTTGAGCCGGCCACCGGCCAAGGCTATGAGCGCGATCCCCGTTCGGCCGCCAAGCGTGCCGAGGCCTATATGAAGTCGACCGGGATCGCGGACACCGCGCTATTTGGTCCGGAACCCGAGTTCTTCGTTTTCGACGATGTCCGCTGGGGAGTCGAGATGAAAGGCTGCTTCTATGAGGTCGACTCACAAGAAGCGGGCTGGAACTCGGAAAAAATCTACGAAGACGGCAATATTGGCCACCGGCCGGGGGTAAAGGGCGGTTATTTCCCGGTGCCGCCCGTCGATAGCCTGCAGGACATGCGCTCTGCCATGTGTATGGCGATGGAAGAAATGGGCCTAACGACCGAGGTCCATCACCACGAAGTTGCTACCGCCGGCCAATGCGAGATCGGCACGGTAGCCGGTACGCTTGTCAAACGCGCCGATTTCAACCAGATACTTAAGTACTGTGTGCATAACGTGGCCCATAACTATGGCAAGACCGCGACCTTCATGCCCAAACCGCTGGTCGGCGATAACGGCAATGGCATGCATGTGCATCAGTCACTCAGCAAGGATGGCCAGAATCTATTCGCCGGGAATGAATACGGTGGATTGTCCAAGACTGCACTGTATTACGTCGGCGGAATCATCAAGCATGCACGTGCCCTGAATGCCTTCACTAACGCGGCAACCAATAGCTACAAGCGTTTGGTGCCCGGTTTCGAGGCACCGGTCATGCTGGCTTATTCAGCGCGCAACCGTTCGGCCTCCATCCGGGTGCCCTATGTCTCCAATCCCAAGGCGCGCCGCATCGAGGTCCGTTTCCCGGATTCTGCCGGAAACCCCTATTTTACCTTCCTGGCCATGCTAATGGCCGGTTTGGATGGGATTAATAACCAAATCGACCCCGGCGAAGCCATGGATAAGAACCTCTATGATTTGCCGCCGGAAGAAGAAAAAGGTATCCCGCAGGTGTGTGCTTCGCTGGATCAGGCCTTGGAAGCCCTGGACAATGATCGCGAGTTTTTGAAAGCCGGTGGTGTGCTCACCGACGATGCTATCGATGCCTATATTGGGCTGAAGATGGAAGAAGTCACTCAAATGCGGATGAGTACCCATCCGGTGGAATTCGACCTGTACTACAGTATTTAAGCAGAGGCGTTGGGTTCCCTCGGCTTGTCCGGGGAACCCATAGAGCGTGCGTCAGCGGTGAATCAGCCGCTGGCGCGCCCCTGCCGATACTTGGCTTATTGTCCTCGCGGCAGAGACGCCGCTCTGAAGCAGTTAGGAAACCGTTGATCAAGCGTCCCTAGCGTCGGCCCTCATCGAGCGAACGCCCCATGACTCGTAATGCCCCCGAACCTTGCGACCTGCTCGATAATCTGACGACCGGCATTATACTGCTCGACGCGCAATTACGCGTTATCTATGCAAATCCCACCAGCGAAACCCTGTTACATTGCAGCTTAAAGCGGATGCGGCAGGTCCATTTGATGTCGCTGTTAGGGGAATCCCAGGCCTTTGCTTCGGCCTTATCGGAAGCGCTGCACTCCGGCCATCCCTATACCGAGCGCGAACGGCGCTTGCAGCTCAGCAATGGCCAAATCCTGACTGTCGATTTCACGGCCACGCCTTTATTGGAACCGAAGCAGGCCCGCACCTTGATGATCGAGCTCGTGCGGGTGGATCGCCAATTGCGAATTACCCGGGAGGAACAACTGTTGCGCCAACAGCGCGCAACCCGTGCCTTGCTGCGCGGACTGGCCCATGAAGTCAAAAACCCTCTGGGTGGTGTCCGCGGCGCAGCGCAATTATTGGAACGGGAGCTAGACTCGCCAGCCCTGGCGGAATATACCCAAGTGATCATTGGCGAGGCCGATCGCCTGCAAAAATTGGTCGACCGTATGCTCGGGCCGCGCAGCCGGCCACGCAAGGACTGGCTCAATCTTCACGAAGTGTTGAGCTATGTGCGTAATCTGGTGGCGGCGGAATCGCCAGCCAGTGTGGCTTTGAGCACTGATTTCGATCCCAGCATCCCGGAACTCTACGGCGATCGTGACATGCTGGTGCAGGCCGTGCTCAATATCGTGCGCAACGCCCTGCAAGCCGTCGGTGCGGCGGGCGCGATTACGCTGCGCAGCCGCGTTTACCGGCAATACACCATCGGTAATCAGCGCCATAAGCTGGTAGCTTGCATCGAGGTTATCGATAATGGTCCGGGCGTGCCCGCCGAGCTGATCGAGCAGATATTCTACCCTATGGTATCCGGACACAATCAGGGCAGCGGCTTGGGGTTGTCGATTGCACAATCGTTGGTCAATGAACATGATGGGCTGGTCGAATGTGAATCCCAACCCGGCCACACCGTATTTACGCTACTCATTCCACTACCGGCGCAGCCCAATGGGAGTGAAACATGAGCGAACGCGTCTGGGTCGTCGACGATGATCGCGCCATCCGCTGGGTCCTGGAGCGTGCCCTGAAACAAGCCGAGGTCGAGGTCACCGCTTTTGAGAACGGCGAGACGGTCTTGCAGGCCCTCGAACAAAACGAGCCGCAGGCATTATTGGTGGATATTCGAATGCCGGGCATTGATGGGCTCGATTTGCTGCAGCGTATCAATCGCGAGCATCCGCGTCTGCCCGTGATCATCATGACCGCCCATTCCGACCTGGATGCCGCCGTGGCGGCCTATGAAGGCGGAGCCTTCGAGTACCTGCCCAAGCCCTTCGATATTGATGAGGCGGTGGAATTAACCCGGCGAGCCTGTGCCCTACAGCGCGAACAGGCCACCGAGAGCACCGGGCAGCCTGAAAGGACACAAGAGATCATCGGCGAATCACCAGCCATGCAGGAGGTGTTTCGGGCCATTGGCCGGCTTTCGCGTTCGCATATCACGGTGCTCATCAACGGCGAGTCCGGTACCGGCAAGGAATTGGTCGCGCAGGCCCTGCACCGCCATTCACCACGGGCCGACAAGCCCTTCATCGCCTTGAACACGGCTGCTATCCCCAAGGACTTGCTCGAATCGGAACTGTTCGGCCACGAGCGCGGCGCCTTCACCGGCGCCCAGACCCAACGCCACGGACGCTTTGAGCAAGCCAATGGTGGCACCCTGTTTCTCGATGAAATCGGTGACATGCCGGCCGAGCTGCAAACCCGGCTATTGCGGGTGCTGGCCGACAGAGAATTCTATCGGGTCGGCGGTCATCTGCCCGTGCGGGCGGATGTGCGCATCATCGCCGCTACCCATCAGAATCTCGAAGACCGGGTTAGCCAGGGTCTGTTCCGCGAGGACTTGCTGCATCGCCTGAATGTCATCCGCATCCATGTGCCGGCCCTGCGCGAACGCCGGCAGGATATTCCGCTTCTGCTTGATTTTTTCCTCGCCCATGCTGCCCAGGAGCTGAATGTCGAACGCAAAATATTGCGCCCGGAAGTCAGCCAGTTCCTGAGCAGCCTGCCCTGGCCCGGCAATGTCCGGCAGCTGCAAAACACCTGTCGCTGGCTGACCGTGATGGCCTCGGGCCATCACATTCATATGGAAGATTTACCGCGAGAACTCAAGACAAATGAAACTACCCAGCCCGCTAAAGACTGGGAACAAGGCTTGATGCAATGGGCTGATCAGCAACTGGCGCAGGGTCAGACGGCCCTGCTCGATTTTGCCCTGCCCGCGTTCGAGCGCATCATGATCCAAACTGCCCTGCGGCGCACCGGCGGCCGCCGTCAGGAGGCAGCCCGGTTATTGGGTTGGGGGCGCAACACTCTGACAAGAAAAATCAAAGAGTTACGCATGCATGACGAGGAAGAAGCGAGCTAGGGTCATGTTATAGCTCACCCCAGCGGCGACGGCGGCGCCATGGAATACGCGGGATGATCAGACCCAAAAACAAACTCAGCAGGGTTACCCCGGCGCCGGTAACGAACCATTTGCGGTCACTGGTCGCCTGCAGGCGCTCGTTTTTGCGCTGCTCGCGCTGCAGCGCCTGTTTTTGCTGGGCCATTTCCTGTGTCAGGCGGGCATTCTCACGCCTGAGTTCGAGGGCACGCGATGAGGTGCGCCGAATCTCCTGCAACTCCTCGCTCAGCGATTGATTCTTCGCAACCAGTTCCTGGTTCTGTGACTTCAAAGCCGTCACTTCTTGACTCAAGGCCTGTTCGCGTTCCCGCAATTGCGCATTGACCTCGCGCAGTTCCTCCAGCTTGGGCTCGATTTGCGCCAGTCGACTGCGGGCGCTGGGTTGATCCATCAGGTAGCGGCTGAGGATGTAGCCTTCAGTGCCGCCGGGTAATCGAATCTTGTAGTAACCCTCGGAGGCTTCTTGCAAGACCTCCAAAGCGGTTCCGGTGGGCACCATTTTGATAATGCGATTCTTGAGACTGGTGCCGGAGCGCACGGGAAGCCGCACCTGATCGCTGACATACATGGCGGCCTCGGTTGACGTCGCCATGACCAACAGCCCGGCCACTAACAGGAAAATACTGGTTCGCCGCCACATGCCACACATCCGTTGGGAGTACCGTGTTAACAAGATCTTAACTCGCGTTGCTCAAACCTGAATCGACCGCGCCCACCGTGCAGCGTTGGCAGCGGACGAACACCCTTCGTAAACTCATTCTACCTTCTCGAGGTTTGCCTGTCCTGCTTCGCGGTGGTTATGGCAGGAATCAAGCCCGGTTCTGCGACCATAGTGAGATTATTCGGCTATTCGTTGTCGTCTAGCTGTCATATACTTGCTTTGTAACTGCCCGAAAGCCAGACTAGCCTTGTATTCGCGGGCAGGATTCTACCCTATCCCTGAGCCTGCCGATAGACAAATCCCTTTCTCCGCCGCTGGTATTGATCGAAGAGGCGCTTATGAGTACACAAACGGTAACCTTAATTGATAACAACACCGGCAAGCGCATCGAATTGCCCCTGATCGAAGGTGTGCACGGCCCAGCGGCCCTCGACTTGCGCGGCTTATACAAAGAACTGGGCTATTTCACCTATGATCCCGGCTTCATGGCCACCGCGAGCTGCCGCAGCGCCATCACCTTCATCGACGGCGAGCAAGGGATACTGATGTATCGCGGCTATCCCATCGAGCAGCTCGCCGAGCACAGCACCTACCTGGAAGTCTGCTATTTGCTGCTCTACGGCGATCTGCCGAATACCGCGCAATTGCAGGAATTCACCCGCATCATCTTAAATCACAACATGCTGCAGGAAGCATTGCGGCACTTCTACAACGGTTTTCGCCATGATGCCCATCCCATGGCCATCATGGTCGGCGTAGTCGGCGCCCTGTCGTCTTTCTATCATGACAACACGGATGTCCATAATCGCCGGCATCGGGAAATCTCAGCCCATCGCCTGATCGCCAAGATGCCGACCATTGCGGCCTGGAGTTATAAGTATTTCACCGGCCAGCCGTTTCTCTACCCCGACAATGCCCTGGGGTATGTCGAGAACTTCTTTCGCCTGATGTACGCGGTGCCCACCGAGCCGTTCACGCCCAATCCGATGTTTGTACGGGCTCTGGATCTGATCCTGATCCTGCACGCCGATCATGAGCAAAACGCCTCCACGTCCACGGTGCGCCTGACCGGCAGCTCGGACGCCAATCCTTTCGCGGCCGTTTCGGCGGGCATCGCCTCCCTGTGGGGTCCGGCTCACGGCGGTGCCAACGAAGCCGTGGTGCGCATGCTCAACGACATTGCCAACAACGGCGATGTGCAAAACTTCGTCAACCGCGCTAAAGACAAGAATGACCGCTGCCGTCTGATGGGCTTCGGCCATCGAATCTATAAGGAGTATGATCCGCGCGCCCGTATCATTCGCGAAGTCGCCCATGACCTGTTGGGCTCCCTGGAACGCGAGCGCCATCCCAATTTCAAGGAGAACAAACGGCTGTTCGACACCGCCCTGGAACTTGAGCGAATCGTGCTAAACGATGACTACTTCACCGAACGCAAGCTCTACCCGAATGTTGATTTCTACTCCGGCATTATCCTACGGGCCATGGGCATTCCGTTGAACATGTTCACGTCCATCTTCGCGTTGGCCCGCACAGTCGGCTGGATTGCGCATTGGATCGAGATGATGGATGATCCAGAATCCCGCATCGGCCGTCCCCGCCAGGTGTATGCCGGCCACAGTCGCCGCGATTACGTGCCAATCGATCAGCGCTAATGCTGCATCCAGCGTAGGGCGGGTTT
>CAYFSA010000132.1:0-7951 GCA_964345605.1 uncultured Ectothiorhodospiraceae bacterium | reverse complement strand
CCTCCTTGAATCCTGCCTCTCCTGCAGGGAGAGGATACGGAGTCCATTTGCAAGGGTTACCTCTTGGCTTGCAAAAACCCTTGCAACTCTGTCAGCGGCACCATGGTGGTTTCTGTTTGACGCCGGCCCTTATATTCGATCTCGCCGGCGTCCAGGCCTTTTTCCGAGAATACCAGCCGATGCGGGATGCCGATAAGTTCGGCATCGGCGAACATCACGCCGGGGCGGCTGTTGCGGTCATCGAGCAGGACATCAAAGCCGGCCGTCTGCAATTCGCTATAGAGCCGCTCGACCGCGTCGCGCAGCCGCATGGATTTGTGCATGTTGATCGGGGTCAGCACGACCTCGAACGGGGCGATGGGCGCGGGCCAGATAATGCCGTTGGCATCGTGGTTCTGTTCGATGGCGGCCGCGACCACCCGCGAGACGCCGATGCCGTAACAGCCCATGATTAGGGTCTGCTCGCGCCCCTGCTCGTCGAGCACGCTGGCATTCATGGCGCGGCTGTATTTATCGCCAAGCTGGAAGATATGGCCGACCTCGATGCCGCGGACAATGGCGAGCTGGCCCTGGCCGTCGGGGCTGGGATCACCGGCGGTGACATTGCGCAGATCGGCCGTGGGCGGCAGGGGGGTGTCGCGCTCCCAATTGATACCGAAATAATGTTTGCCCTCGATATTGGCGCCGGCACTGAAATCACCGAGCACGGCCACGGCGTGGTCGATGATACAGGGAAAAGGCAGCTGCACCGGTCCCAGCGATCCCGGCCCGGCACCGACCGCCGCGCGGATGCGCTCCTCGCTGGCGAATGCCAGGGGGCTCGCGACCTCCGGCAGTTTTTCCGCTTTTAATGCGTTCAATTCATGATCGCCGCGCACCAGCAGGGCAATCAGTTCGGCCTCGCTAGCTGCACTCGCCTCGACCACAAGCGTCTTGACCGTGCGCTCGATAGGCTGGCCGAACTGCTCGACCAGCTCCACAATGGTCCGGGCGTCGGGCGTATCCACCAGCTGCAGCGCCTCGCGCGGGGCGGGCCGGGACTGTGCCGGCGGCAGCGCCGCGGCTAGCTCGACATTGGCGGCATAGGGGCTTTGGTCGGAGAAGGCGATGGCATCCTCGCCGGAGTCGGCCAGGACATGGAATTCATGCGAGGTATTGCCGCCGATGGCGCCGGTATCGGCCTCCACGGCCCGAAAATCCAGACCGATGCGCGTGAAGATATTGCTATAGGCCTGATGCATGGCCTCGTAAGTTGCCTGCAGGGAGGTCTGATCGAGGTGGAAGGAGTAGGCATCCTTCATCAGGAACTCCCGCGCCCGCATCACCCCGAAGCGCGGGCGAATCTCGTCGCGGAATTTGGTCTGGATCTGATAAAAGTTGACCGGCAATTGCTTGTAACTGCGCAGCTCCCGCCGCGCCAGGTCGGTGATGACTTCCTCATGGGTCGGGCCGAAGCAGAAAGCCCGCTCATGGCGATCCTTGAGGCGCAGCAGTTCGGGGCCGTATTGCTCCCAGCGGCCCGACTCCTCCCACAGCTCGGCGGGCTGCACCGCCGGCATCAGGACCTCGACCGCCCCGGCGCGGTCCATTTCCTCGCGGATGATGCGCTCGACTTTGCGCAGCACCCGCAGCCCTAAAGGCATCCAGGTATACAGACCGGCGGCGAGGCGGCGGATCAGGCCGGCGCGGAGCATGAGCTGATGGCTGATGATCTCGGCGTCGGCCGGGGTTTCCTTGAGGGTCCCGAGGGGTAATTGGCTAATGCGCATGAGCTGTGCTTTCTCGGTTAATCATTTTTCGAAGGTCTGGCCGTCCCAGCCCCACAGGGGCCGCTCGACATTGGCGAACTCGATGTAAATTCTGGCCGTCGGCACACCGAGCTGCTCGTTGATGAATTGACATAGCTGGGCGCTAAAGGTCTGAGTTTGATCCTGGGGCAGGCCGATGGATTTGAGCGACAGAAACGCGAGCGGCTCGGCCTTGCCGGCGAACAGCATGTGCGGCTGATGGGTGTAGCGGACCATCACGAACCGTTCCGGCTTGCTGAGCATGGCTGCGACTTGTTGACTGGCTTGTGCCAATAACGCGGCTTCGTTGGTGGGCCGGCTGTTGCTCTCGATGGTTAATAAGGGCATGCTGACCTCCGCGGCATCGAACATTGAAACACGAAGTGTAAAACTATCATCATTTTAAGCCGATTCAGTCGGGTTACGCGGCGCTAACCCGACCTACGATAACTACGACAACTACGACAACTTACGCAACCATTAACCAAGGGGTGCTACTTGCAATAGATGTCGACATGGCGCCTGGCCTTGTCGAGCCGCTCAGCGCGCTCCGCTTCGGTTATCTCGCGCACTTCTTCGCCCTCCTTGATGGCCAGGCGTTGGTCGCTCTGCAAACGTTGAAGGTTGTCCCGCGCGATCTGGCAATTCTTCTGCTGTGCTTGCTCCCAGCGAGCTGCGGGATCGTTGGGCTGACTCGATTCAGCCGCCGCTTGGGCATCTTCAGCCGTCGCCGGTGCGTCGGCGGCGGGCTGGGTTTCCCGCAATTGAATGGTTTCTATGACCTGCTGCGCCGGCGGCGGTGTCTGGCTGAATTGTACGTTGCCTTGCGCATCGATCCATTTGTAAATCTTGCCCGCATGCGAATAACCTACTAGCGTTAGCAGGATTAGACCGACTGTCCAGCGCGCTATCGTGCTCGTCATGGCATCGACTCCTAGCGAATGTGGCCGGGTAGGTTCCGGTTAATGGGTCAGCCGCTAGCATAGCAAAACACGTCCCCAACGACACAGGGGGCAAGCGACTGCTTGGCAAGCGACTGCCGGGCAAGCTTGTAGGCCTTGGACTAACAGGGTCTGGGTCGGCTGTGGAGGCGTGGCTGACGGGCCAGCAGCCGGGGCCAGAGCAGGGCAGGGCAGGGCAAAGTTGACTGATTTGGTGTTTAGAGAATAATTGAATGCTAATATTATAGCCAACTATCCATGAGCCAAAGCAGAGGTGGGATTTATGAGTCGTTACTCAGTGAAGTTGGGGCTGGCGGCGCTGCTGTTCAGCGGGTGCCTGACAGCGCTGGCCGCAGAGCCGCCGGTCGAGGTCGCCAAGGCCGAAGACCAGCAGGTCAATCGCGGCCAGATATTCGATGGGGTGGTCGAGGCAGTCAACAAGAGTACCGTCTCCGCTCAGACGTCCGGGCGGGTGGTCGAGCTTAATTACGATGTCGGCGATGTCGTGCCCAAGGGCAGCGTCCTGGTGCGTTTGCGGGATCAAGAACAGCGGGCGCGCTTTGAGCGGGCCAAGGCGGGTTTAACCGAGGCTCGGGCGCAATTGGCCAATGCCCGCGATGAATACGAGCGCATCAAGGGCGTCTATGAACGAGACATGGCCTCGCAATCGGAAATGGATCAGGCCAAGGCCCAGCTCGATACGGGCAAGGCGCAAGTCGAGCAAGCCGAGGCTGCCCTGCACGAGGCCGAAGAACAATTGGACTACACGCGTATCCGCGCGCCCTATGCCGGGGTGGTGAGTGAGCGCCATGTGGAAATTGGTGAAACGGTCAACCCGGGCCACAAATTAATGACCGGCATCTCCCTGGACGAGCTGCGGGTCAATGTCTATGTGCCGCAGCGGCATTTCAATAGCGTGCGCAAGCACAGGCAGGTCGAGGTGTATACCGACGACGGCCGCGCCCTGGATGTTACCGATCTGACGTTTTATCCCTATGCCGAATCGGCCAGCCATAGCTTCAAGGTGCGGGTGTATCTGCCCAAGGGTACCGAGGATCTCTATCCCGGCATGTTCGTGAAGGTCGGCATGCGTACCGGCCAATACAGCCATCTGGTCATCCCGGCCGAGGCCGTGGCGTATCGCTCGGAAGTCACCGGTGTCTATGTGGTCGATGACCAGCAGCGGCTGCGCTTTCGCCAGATTCGGGTTGGCGAACAAACCGACACCGGCATGATCGAGGTTCTGGCCGGCCTCGAAGCCGGCGAACGGGTCGCCACCGATCCGGTGCAGGCGGCCCTGGTCTACAAGCAAACGGTCGCCAAGCGCACGGAGGCCGTCGATCATGAGTGATGAGCCGCGTCTGGGGATTGCCGGGCGGGTCGCCAAGGCCTTTCTGACTTCGCAGATCACGCCTTTGCTGGCCCTGGCCGGCTTGCTGCTGGGCCTGTTCGCGGTGGCCGTGACGCCGCGGGAAGAAGAACCGCAGATCGATGTCACCTTTGCCAATATCTTTGTGCCCTATCCGGGGGCGACCGCCAAGGAGGTCGAGCAATTGGTGGCCACACCGGGTGAGCAGGTGCTCTCGGAAATCCAGGGCATTGATCATGTCTATGCCTCGGCCATGCCCAGCCAGGCGGTTTTTTCCGTGCAGTTCAAGGTGGGTGAGCCGCGTACCGAGGCCCTGGTGCGCCTGTATAACAAGGTCATGTCCAACCAAGACTGGTTTCCGCCGAATCTCGGGGTGGGCCAGCCCATCATCAAGCCCAAGGGGATCGATGACGTGCCGATCATCGCCGGGACCCTGTGGAGCGAGGAACCCGAGATCGGTGCACATGAGCTCAAGCAAGTCGCCCATGCCATCGAGGTGGAGCTCAAGCGGGTGCCGGGCACGCGCGATGTCTATACCCTCGGCGGCCCGGATCGGGTGGTGCATGTCAAACTGGACCCCGATCGCCTGGCCGGTTACGGCCTCGGCTTTCAGGACCTGAAGCGGGCCCTGCAGGCCGCCAACAGCTCGCAGGTCGCCAGCACCATGGTCAAGGACAATAAGGAAATCGAGGTCCAAGCCGGCAGTTTCCTGACCAGTCCCGCGGAGATCGGCGAGCTGGTGGTCGGGGTGCATCAAGAACGCCTGGTCTACCTGCGCGATGTTGCCGAAGTGCAATACGGCCCAGATCAGCCTGAGCAATATGTCTGGCTCGGCACCGGACCGGCTGCGCAGGCCAAGGGCATCGAGACCCAGGGCGATTATTTCCCCGCGGTCACTATCGCCGTGGCCAAAAAGGCCGGCACCAACGCGGTCGATATCGCCGATCGGGTGATTCAGCGCTTCGAGCAGCTCAAGGGTACCTTCGTGCCGGAGGGCGTGAATGCCACCATTACCCGCAACTATGGCGAGACCGCCAATGCCAAAGCCCAGAAGCTGATTAAGAAACTGATTTTCGCGACCTCGGCGGTGGTGCTGCTGGTCCTGGTCACCCTCGGCTGGCGCGAAGCCGTCATTGTCGGCGTGGCGGTGATCATCACCCTGGCGATTACCCTGTTTGCCTCCTGGGCCTATGGTTTTACCCTCAACCGCGTGTCGCTGTTCGCCCTGATCTTCTCCATCGGCATCTTGGTCGACGATGCCATTGTCGTGGTCGAGAACATCCACCGCCACATGCGCATGGGGCAACGAACGCTGCTGGAGGCGATACCCTATGCGGCCGACGAGGTCGGCGGGCCAACTATCCTGGCGACCTTCACGGTCATCGGCGCGCTCTTGCCCATGGCCTTCGTTACTGGCCTGATGGGGCCCTACATGAGTCCCATCCCGATCAACGCCAGTATGGGTATGCTGATTTCCCTCGGTATCGCCTATGTGGTCACGCCCTGGATGACTTATAAATTCTTCCGCCGGGTCGCCGAGCAGCACACACCGGGCGAATCCCATGGCCAGGACGTGGTGCCCTGGGTCTTAAAGCTGTTTCGCCTCGGCGTCACCCCGTTCCTGCGGCAGAAAAAGGGCCGGCTACTGCGCTGGGGGTTGCTCGGCGTTGTCCTGGTGTTGATCGGGCTGTCGCTGGTGCTGGCGATCAATAAGTCGGTGGTGCTGAAGATGCTGCCCTTCGACAACAAATCCGAATTCCAGGTCGTGGTGGACATGCCGGAAGGAACCAGTGTCGAGCGCACCGCCCAGGTCCTGGACGATTTGAGCAGCTACCTCGCTACCGTGCCTGAAGTCTCGGATTATCAGGCCTATGCCGGCACCCATTCGCCGATTAATTTCAATGGCCTGGTGCGCCAGTATTATCTGCGCGAATCGCCGTATCAAGGCGAAATTCAGGTCAATCTGGTAGACAAGCATCATCGCGAGCGCAAGAGCCATAAGATTGCCCTGGCGGTGCGCGGTCCCCTAGACGAGATCGGCAAACAATACAATGCCAACGTCAAGATCGTCGAAGTCCCGCCCGGCCCACCGGTGCAGGCGCCCATCGTGGCCGAGATCTATGGCCTGGATTATCAGGGGCAGATCGAAGTGGCCAAGCGGGTGCGCGAGATCTTCGAGAACACGGCGGGGATTGTCGATATCGACGACAGCGTCGTGCATCCGGCCAAGCGGCTGGTGATCCATGTCGACCGCCAGAAAGCCGCGCGCTTAGGCGTGTGCCAGGAAACGATCGCCAATGTCATCGCCGGGGTCATGGGTGGCGCGGATGTCGGTTATCTGCACGGCGAGAACGCCAAGTACGCCATCCCCATCCGCATGGAGCTGCCGGTGGCCGACAAGGCGGACATCGACGATGTCTTGGCGCTCAAGGTCAAATGCCAGAGCAACGAGCTGGTACCGCTGTCGGAGCTGGTCGAGGTTGAGGAAACCACCCGGCAGGTGACTTATCAGCATAAGGACCTGTTGCCGGTGGTCTATGTCACCGCGGACATGGCCGGCGAGCTGGACAGCCCACTGTACGGCATGTTTACGATTTTCGGCAAATTGTTGCAGGACCCCCTGGCCAACGATCAGACCATCGATCAGCGGCTGATTTCCCAGCCGGACGATCCCTATTTCTACAGCATCAAATGGGACGGGGAATGGCAGATCACCTACGAGACCTTCCGCGACATGGGCATTGCCTATGCGGTCGGCCTGATCCTGATCTATCTGCTGATCGTTGCCCAGTTCGGCTCGTATCTGGTGCCGCTGATCATCATGGCACCGATTCCGCTGACCATTATCGGCGTCATGCCGGGGCATGCCCTGCTCGGGGCGCAATTCACCGCGACTTCCATGATCGGCATGATCGCCCTGGCCGGGATCATCGTCCGCAACTCCATCCTGCTGGTGGATTTCATCAATCAGGAAGTGCGGGCCGGCAAGCCGTTCCAGGAGGCGGTGATCCGCTCCGGTGCCGTGCGCTCCAAGCCGATTGTGCTGACGGCTCTGGCGGCGGTCATTGGCGCGACCTTCATCCTGGACGACCCGATTTTCAGCGGCCTGGCCGTGTCACTGATCTTCGGCATTGCCGTGTCGACCCTGCTGACCCTGTTCGTCATCCCGGTAGTGTATTACGCCGCGATGTACAAGAAACTGGAGACCCAGGTGCCGGCAGGCGAGGCACAGAGCACCGAATAAGGGTGTGTCAGTCTGCTGCCGAGGCCCTGCCTCGGCAGCAGCGCCAGTTACGGTCTTATTGCGGCTGAGGGCTACCGTCCTCAGCCGCCCTTGTTACAACACTCGATTCTGAGGCCAAAACCATGCGCTTGCGACTTTATTTCCTAGTTGTTGTCGTCGTTCATTTCATCTTACAAACTGCGCCGGTCATGGCCGGAACGCTTTATCGGTTCGAGCTGGAAGATAACAGCGTGATCGTCGGCGAGTTACTGAGCAAACAAAACGGACGCTTCACGATTCGCTCACCCACGCTCGGTACGATCAACCTGGAGGAAAACGCGATCCGCGAGCTACAGACACTCAACGCAGCCGGTTCGTCATCATCGGGCCCGCCCGCGGAGTGGCAGACAGACATTCAAGCCCTCCAGCGCGAGCTGCTCGGCAACGCAGCCCTGATGCAATCAATCAAGGCCTTGCAGGATGACCCGGCGATTCGGCAAGCCCTCAACGATCCTGAGTTCATGCGGTTGATTGCGGCGGGTGATTTGCAGGCATTACGCGAGCATCCCAAATTTCGCCGCCTGCTCCGCCATCCACAGATACGCACGCTCATTGACCAAGTCACCGGCCC
>CAYFSA010000131.1:5248-8057 GCA_964345605.1 uncultured Ectothiorhodospiraceae bacterium | reverse complement strand
TGGCGACGGCGGCTGACTGGTTCGAGGTGTTTCGGGTGCCGGGGCTGGGGCCGGGTATCGATGCCCTGGTCATCAATCGGGTCACGGCCCAGCGTCAGGCCATTGCCACGGCCACGCGCAATAGTGTGCTGATCGGTGTGGTTGGTTTGCTGTTGTCGGTGTTTTTGCTGTTCGTGATTATTCACAATCCGCTGATCCGCTTGCGACGCCTGGCGAGCATGCTGCCGATGTTGGCGGACAACCGATTTCGCGAGTTACATGAGCGCCTGCCCGTGACCACGGCGCGTTTGCGCTGGCGTGATGAGATGGACTTGATGGTTGACTCTGTGGGGACCCTCGCCAATCGCATGGAGGAAATGGAGCAAGCCCGTGCGGCAGCCCAGCAGGAGCTGGTTTGGTTGGCCGAGCATGATCCGCTGACCGGCTTGCCGAATCGGCGCCGCTTCAACCAAGCCTTGAACCAGTATATACATGACGCAGCGCGTGACGGTCACAGTGGCGCCTTGTTGTTTTTCGATTTAGACCAATTCAAGGACGTCAACGACATCAGCGGTCATCAAATGGGCGACAACTTGCTGACTCAAGTCGCTCAGCAGCTCGATAGGATCGATAAGGGGCATGTGTTTCTTGGGCGTTTGGGCGGCGATGAATTCGCCATGATTATACCCCGGGCGAATGCAAATGAGGGCATTGCCATGGCCCAGCGTCTCCAGCAGGGGATCAGCAATGTCGTCGTTTATGCGCAGAATTGCCGGCATCAGGTGTCTGCCAGTATCGGCATTGTGTTGTTTCCTCAGCATGGCAGTAATCCCGAACAGTTGATGGCTGACGCGGATCTGGCTATGTATCAGGCCAAGGCGAAAGGCCGCGGGTATCATCATCTCTATTCTGAGCAGGATCAGGGGTGGGAGCGGGCCAATGCCCGGGTTGTCTGGACAGATCGAATTGCCACGGCGCTCGCGCAGGAGCGCTTTGTTTTGTATTTTCAGCCCATTATGGAACTGCCGTCACGGCATATTGGACGGGTTGAAGCACTGATCAGGATGCTCGATAGCAATGGCTCGGTGGTGCCGCCCGGTAAATTTATTCCCGTTGCCGAGGAAACTGGGCAAATTCAGGCGATCGATCATTGGGTGTTGGCCAATGCCATCGCCCTTATCCCACAGGTTCCGGGACTATCGATTTCACTGAATTTATCGGGTAATGCTTTGCAGGATACTTCCTTGGTGGGCATAATCGAAGCGTTATTGGCCCAGCATGGTATTGAGGCCCATCGAGTTACCTTCGAAATCACGGAAAGCGTTGCCATCGGCAGCCTGGATCAGGCCAGCCAATTGATGCAAGCTATCCAAGCCTTAGGCTGTCGGTTCGCGCTGGACGATTTTGGCAGCGGCTATGCTTCCTATGCCTATCTGCGCAAGCTACCGGTGGAAGACGTTAAAATTGATGGGGCGTTTATCCGTAACATCGCCCTGAGCAAGGAGGATCAGATTTTTGTCCGGGCCATCACGGAAATGGCCCATGGGATGCGCAAGCGCGTTATTGCAGAGTTTGTCGAGGACGAAGAAGTCGTTGAGATTCTTACTGAACTCGGGGTCGATTTCGCCCAAGGCTATCATATCGGTCGCCCCCAGCCGGCGCGTCATTGGCTGACGAACACGAAGGAAAAGCGCTAAAGCATATAAAGTGATTGCCGAAAATCGTTGTCCCGCATGGAAAATGCAACAGCTATCGCCTAAGTGATTCAGGGAAAGACAAGGAAGCGTACTAGCGGTGCGCGCACCGCTAGCCGAATAGACTTGAGCTAAATAGATCCTGTTATTTGAACTCGCCGGAAATCCAATAGTTAATCCGCTCGGGATGATTGGCGATGTAATCGTTCACTGCTTCTTCGTAGGAGGTTTCCTGGGCTTTGTTCATGGCCGCTTCAAGCTGATCGATCGGCAGGTGCATACGGGTAATCATGGCCGCTGCCTCGACATTTTGCTGATAGAAGCCTTCGCGAGCGATCGCGTGAATGCGCTCATAGCTGCCCAATACCCCCTTGGGGTCTTCCAGATAACGCAGGTTCCAGCGACCGAATTTCCAGTGGGGGCTCCAGCCGGTCACCACGATCCACTCATTGCGGCGAACCGCGCGTTCCAGAGCCGCGGTCATGCCCGCGCCGCTGGAGATTTGCAGATCATAATCGTTCAGGCTATATTTCTTGACGGCCTTTTTGGACAGCCGGGTCAAACCCGCGCCCGGGTCGATACCGGTAATAGTGCCATCCAGCTTATCATTGACCGAATCTTTCTTCAGATCGGCGATCGAGGCCACCTCGGATGCCGGGATGTAATCCGGAACCACCCAGCCTAAGCGCGCATGAGTGTACAATACGCCCAAATTCACGACCTTGGTACAGGTCTTATCCATGTAGTCTTGGTGGGTTCCCGGCAACCAGGACATCAACATCAGGTCGATGCTGCCGGTGGCAATGCCCTGATACTGCGGCGCGATGTCGGTTTGAATGAGCTCGACATCATAGCCCATGCGGTCTTCCAGTACCTTCTTGGCGAGCTTGGTCATGAACTCCGCGTCGGACCATGCTGTCCAGCCGATTTTAATGGGATCGGCGGCCTGCGCACCAAGCGTCATACCGAATAGCAAAGCGATACCGAAGACTAAACAACGGAAACGTCTCATAACAGACATAAATGCATTTCCTCCGAGTTACGGTGATGGTTACCATTTCCCTTCACCATGATGCCGCACGCTCCTTCGGCCACGGCATTGAACTGGGATGGCACCATGGTGTGCTGCTCAATAG
>CAYFSA010000131.1:0-5148 GCA_964345605.1 uncultured Ectothiorhodospiraceae bacterium | reverse complement strand
GTGTGCTGCTCAATAGAGAGTGAGTCATTTCTGTCAGACTCAGTCAGCGCTTAGCTGCGGCTCTTGCCAAAGCTCTGGGTGATGCGATCGAGCAGGATTGCCAATAGCACCACGCCGAGACCGCCCTCGAAGCCCAGCCCGACATTAAGTCGCTGGATACCGGTCAAGACGGTATTGCCCAGACCGCCGGCCCCGATCATGGAGGCGATGACGACCATGGACAGGGCCAGCATAATAGTCTGGTTGACGCCGGCCATGATGGACGGCATCGCCAGCGGCAATTGCACTTTGACTAGCAGTTGTCGGGAG
Source organism: uncultured Ectothiorhodospiraceae bacterium (assembly GCA_964345605.1). Taxonomy (GTDB): domain Bacteria; phylum Pseudomonadota; class Gammaproteobacteria; order CAYFSA01; family CAYFSA01; genus CAYFSA01. The sequence goes on along the minus strand of CAYFSA010000131.1, from coordinate 4,839 downwards.
GTGCAGCCGAAGGCCAAGCCGGCCTCGACGAATTCTTCATTGACTTGGCGGATGCCGAGATTGGTCAGGCGTACTGCGGGTGGCATAGAAAATACCAAAGTCGCAATCGCGCCCGGGACTTTGCCTAAACCGAAGAAAATAGCGGCCGGGATCAGGTAGACGAATGGCGGCATGGTCTGCATGAAGTCAAGGATAGGCCTTATGATGGCCTCGACTGAATCATTCCGGGCCATGGCGATGCCGATCGGAATACCAACGAGTAGGGCGATAATACTCGCGCCAAGTACCAAGGCCAGGGTGGAAACGGTTTCATCCCAGATGTCCATGCCAACGATGAGAGCCAGGGCCGCCAGGGCGAATACGCCGAATTTCCAGCCGACGCGCCAGCCGGCCAGTACCACGATAGCCAATGCCAACAGCCAGGGAGGCAAGGCGAGGAAGCCGTCCTCAAGCGAGCCCACCACGAAATCAATGACCTCGGCAATAATATCCAAAGCCCCAGTAAAATTGACTTGAATCCAATCGACACCGGATTCTACCCATTCTGCGACGGGAATTTCATAATCGAACATTGACTCGGCCATGGCTTAGCTCGTTTTATCCAGGGTCTGTAACAGGATGGATTTGTTAATCGTGCCCGCATAGTTATCCTCGGCATCGACCACCGGGACCGGATAACGTGAGGAGGCGACCCGGGTCATGACTTCCGTCAGCTCCATTTCAATCGGGGCGGGGTCGACTTCCTCGATAAAGGCATCCTCCCAGCTCGCCTCGCCGTTGTTGCTGAGGGCGGCGGAGAGGCTGTTGACGCTGATCAGGCCCCGGTACTTGTTATTGCGATCGATGATGATCGCCATGGTCCGGCCATTATCCGTCAATTGAGCAAGCGCTGCGCGTAGATTGACTCCAGGTCGTTCAAACACGGTCAGGGCTGATTTGGCAGCGATATCACCGGCCCTGAAGACCTTGCTTACGTCCACACCATAGAAGAACGAGCGAACATATTCGTTCGCCGGATTGGTGACGATTTCCTCAGGGGTGCCGATCTGTACGACTTTGCCGCCTTCCATGATGGCGATCCGGTCACCGATCCGAATGGCTTCGTCTAAGTCGTGAGAAATGAATACCACGGTGTGGGCATCGGTTTGTTGCAGGCGGACTAGCTCGTCCTGCATTTCGGTACGAATAAGGGGGTCAAGGGCGGAGAAGGCTTCATCCATAAGCAGAATCGAGGGCTGATTGGCCAGAGCACGCGCCAGGCCCACGCGTTGTTTCATGCCGCCGGAAAGCTCATCCGGATAGCTGGCGGCATTGGGTTTTAGACCAACGGTATCCAAGGCTTCCAGGGCCCGCTGCTCGCGCTCCTCGCGCTTGATGCCAGCCACTTCCAGGCCGAATGCTGCATTATCTAGGACAGTCTTGTGCGGCATCAAAGCGAACGACTGGAACACCATGCTCATTTCGGTGCGGCGCAGCTCGATCAGCTCGTGTCGCCGCATGTGCGTGACATTCCTGCCGTCGACAAACACATTCCCGCGGGTGGGTTCGATCAAGCGGTTCAGCAGGCGTACCAAGGTGGATTTGCCCGAGCCTGACAGCCCCATAACGACGAAGACTTCACCATCCTGGATGGCGAAGCTGGCATTCTGGACACCGACCGTGCTGCCGGTTTGCTCAAAAATTTGATCTTTGTCCTGTTCCTGGTCGAGCAGCTTGAAGGCTTGATCAGGATCGGGCCCGAAGATTTTGTAAAGTTCCTCAACTATGATTTTGTCAGTCATAATGTAGTTGATTTGTTTGGTTTTTTGGGGTAGTTGAGAACAAAGATAGAACAATTTGTGCTCAACTACAAGAATCCGTCACACTAGCAGAGCCTTGCGGTTTCATCAACCCTTGCCTGGCGCGTCTGTTAACCAAGGCATGCTGCCTAGTGTGCGTGAGTTAATGTAGCTATAGAGATGTAGGTAGAGATTGCCGGTAATTGACATCCCCTTTGATAAATGATAGATCATTTTCGTGGTTGTGGGGAGATTTCCAAGCAATTCTGCTGACGCAGGTATGGCTTAATCGGACAGGCGCGCGGCGGGGTTGACCTTTGCTGTATGGGCTAGGTAATGTAATCTGCCGCTTTGCTTGGTTTCTTTAGACTTATAGTTTGTCCTTTCCCGCGTTGCAATACACGCAAGTACTTGCGTGTATGCGGTTCGCAATTTGTGATGCTCAAATTAGCCTGCACGAATTTTGTCTGCTCGCGGGCTATTTTATTGTTTCGGGCGACAAATTGGGCTTGCTGTAAAACCATTAAGACTAAACACACGGGGTTATTCAATAATGCTAACACGTCTAGCGTTGGGCCTGCTGGCTGGATTGTTTTTGATGCAGCATGCTTATGCCATAGAGATGCAAGGAAAAATCTACGGTTCACTCAGAACGGCATTGGAATATGTGCATTCCAATGCCGATGGTGTTGATGATGTTACCGGCATGCGGGATGCTTACTCGCGCCTGGGTATTACGGGATCGGCAGAACTCAATGAGCATATTACTGCATCGTTTGTCTATGAGCTCGGCATCGATTCGACGACCGGTGAGATTTCAACACTCAATTTTGACGGCGAAGGTTTTTATGGCGGCAAGGAATCGCGTATTTCTAAGGTCAGCCTGACCACCGATTATGGCAAGTTCAGCTTTGGCAAAATGTGGAGCTTGTATTACAACGCGGTGGCCTATCCGGTTGATCGATTTAGCACTTATTACGCCGGTTGGTCGACCTTTGCGTTGTTTCGGACTTCAGATACCTTGGCGTATCAAACGCCTGATCTGAGTAATGTACATCCGTTGCTAGGCGGCTTCTATTTTGCCGGCGGTGTGAGCTTCGGTAAAGGAGACAAGGATACCGGTGTTTCTTTCGGCAAACCTGCGGAAGGCACGAATAATGGCACCAATACCTATACCTTGACAGCAGGTTATTCCCTGGATGCAACCGGCACTTCACTGAACGTTGGTTATGAAAACAATGGCCCGCGTACGGAGTGGGCGGACACGAGAGGGACACCCGAGTTTCAGAAAGCTGGCATTGCCGCAAGTCAAAATTTTGGTGCACTGCATTCTGCGCTGGGTGGATTGGTGCTGGCAGGCAAATATGAACGCGTTCTGGAGGGCACTCGGACCGAGACCGATGAGGATCTCGAACAAACGTATTGGGCCGATGGTGCCTGGGGTTGGAACGTCTATTTAGGTTATACCTTCTGGGAAGATCAGGTGACGCTCAAAGGCATGTATGGCAATGTCGAAGGGATCACCAACGAGACCATGCATTTCGGAATCGATTACATGCCCTTCGACAATCTGAAGTTTTATGCCGAATACTATCAGGATGAGGGTGGGTCTTTTGCACCCATCAACTTTGATTTCGGGCATAGCACCGAGGGTGGCTCGGTGATTTCCTCTGGCTTGCGGCTGGACTTTTAAAAGGTGCCAGTACATTGAGGCTGCCACAGGGCCGGTTAAAACCGGCCCTGCACCACCGATCTGTAGGGTCGACTCAAATCGACCCTACAGATCGTGCCTTGGCTTTGGCAGGCTGGTTGAACTGGCCCTATATGCCTTTCTAGTCGCCAATTTCTGGCCTTGGATCCGCGTCTTCAGCTATGCTGGGAGGATCGTTAACAATGTACATTGTCGCGAATCGAATTCATTTGGCAAAGGAGTGGCGCGAGGCGTTTGAAACGCGTTTTCGCAAGCGTGCCAGTCAGATTGAAAAGCAGCCTGGTTTTGTGCGCATGGAAGTGCTTAAGCCGGATCAGCCGGATGCCCCTTATCAGGTACTGACGACTTGGGAAGACAAAGCCGCCTTTGATGCCTGGATCGGTAGTGAAGATTTCCGCGTGGCGCATGCCGATCCGCTGCCCAAAGAAGCCTTTGTTGACGCAAGTACCCTGGAGCGCTTCGAAGCCTTGATCGCGGTTGAAAAAGCGTTTGGCTAAGCACCATTGACGAGGGGTTAGGTGGATTCCTGGCTATCCACCAATGATACTGCGCAGCCATGCGCCGATATCGTCAATTTCTTCCTGACAAACGGCATGCTCCATCGGGTAGGTGCGCCAGGTCACGTTTAAGCCCTGCTCACCCAGGCGCCGAGCGGTTTGCTCACCATGAGGTAAGGCAATCACTGGATCGGCCTCACCATGGCCCATGAAAATCGGGGGGCGTGGTTGATTGCCCGCGGGTAAGGGCGTATCAGTGCGCAAATAAGTGGACAATCCCATGATGCCAGCGAGGCATTCCGGGTAGTCCAAGCCTGCCGTGAGCGCTATAACCCCGCCTTGCGAAAATCCTGCCAGGACAATGTGATTAGGTGCAATGCCGCGTTCGCGTTCGGCAGCAATCAGCGCATCGATGTGTTCGACCGATTGCTCGATGTCGCCGGGGGCTTCGCCGTCCCCGATCGAGAGCGTCTCGAAATCATACCAAGCTCGCATCACCATCCCGCCGTTAATGGTTACCGGACGCTGCGGGGCGTGCGGGAAGACAAACCGCACGGCGGGCCGATTACCTAAACCCAAATGCGGCACGATAGGCTCGAAATCGTGACCATCGGCTCCCAAACCGTGCAGCCAGATCACGCTGTATTCAGGTTCCGGGCCGGTGGTTTGTACGGCACAAGGCAGCAGTTCGACTGACATAGTGACCTCTTGACATTGCTTGTAACGAGTTAGTGGCAAACGCTTAGGAGGTTAACACGGCAAGGGCGACTTACTCATTTAGGCGAATCTCTTAAAATTCGTAGGGCGGGTTTTAACCCGCCCCGCCGAGCCTCCAGGCAGGCGGGGCGGTCGG
>CAYFSA010000130.1:4161-8072 GCA_964345605.1 uncultured Ectothiorhodospiraceae bacterium | reverse complement strand
CTTCTGCCAAGGCATACCGTAATGCCGTTTCAACATGCTCACGATCTTGTGGATGGGCAAAAAGGATTCGTTGTGCAAAGGTGGCTGGTGCCTTGGAAACGCCGTGAATGCGGCACCAATTGGGAGACATGTGCCAGGTGTCATTGACGATGTCCCATTCCCAGGCCGCCAGCTCGGCCAGCATTTCCGCTTTCTGCAACAACTTGGCTTGCCTGGTTACATTGAACTGCGCCTGTTCCAGTGCCTGATTGCTACCCTCGGCGTCGGCGTACTGGTGCTCAAACGTGGCGGTTAGCTGCTGATCCGAGGTGGTGTCTATAGCCATGTCAAAACTTCCCGCGTCATGTTCCGATACCAGGAGCAAACCTGATCGAAAGAGCCAAATGACAGTTGCGTTGCTTTGGCCGGTTTGCTCGGCAAACGCCTTGCTGGAGTGATTGTCGGATTGCACACGAGGGTAGCTCTATAATCGCACGACGTCTACCTCGTGCAATCGCAATCGTATCGATGTGAACGATTCGGTACGATTCAGCCCTTTTAATACATCAAAATATTAGGAAGCAAAATGTGAGTCAAACTTATGAAATTATTGTATGACAATATTGTACGAATAACCATTATTTGTGCTTGTTGGCAGTTTGGGCAAGCATTGGCGCAACCTGCGTATCAACAGAAATGCAATCGATGTTTGCAAGCATGCCTGTCTATACTTGATCAAGACGCATGTGCCAAGACATGTCGCAGACAATGCGCCTCACATGCGCAGATTAAATGTGCCCAAGATTGTGAGACTGCACTTTTTCGATGTGTTCAGCACAATATTATCAATAAGCAGCGTTGCTACCCGGATTTTAAACGCTGCGAGGCTAACTGTTTTGAGGGAGCTGCCGAGCATCATTAGAGTTTGTCTCTAAACCAAGTGGATAAGCCCATATAATCGCGTCCTCGTCGGGTCCGCTGTGCGGACGCGCCAACGGGCGGCTCTCGGCGCAAACAATCGCCTGTTGCCCGCGTTTGAGTCAGGCTGTTCAACCTTCAGGCTGTCGCCCGCTTGAGCCGATCGTGGACAGCCGACCAAGCCAATGCTGCGGGTGGACGCTGGACGAGGATGCGTTCAGCATCCAGGCTGTCGAGGTGGCGAAGAGCGGCGTAGAGTCCACGGGCGTAGGCGGCCGGCTCGTCGGGCAGCGTCGTCCAGGTCATGAAGCCGCCCGGGTCGGGGGTGCTTGCAAGGGCCAGTGCGGCTGCTTCGGGGTCGGGTTCGGCAAGCGCATCGGCTTCGACCAGCTCGACCTTCGTCGCCGGCGCGTAGTGCGAGGGCCGGCGGCCGGAAGCTTTCGGCCCGCCCGATTCGCCCGCGATTTCCGGCGGCTCGCCGAGGACCTTGCCGAGCTGATCGATGCCGATTATGCCCGGCCTCAGGACGCGCGGGCGTCGACCGCTGCAGTCGACGATGGTCGATTCGACGCCGACTTCGCAGGGGCCGCCGTCGATCACCGCGGCGACGCTGTCGCGGCCTTTGAACTCATCGATGACGTGTTCGGCCTGGGTCGGGCTGATGCGGCCGAAGCGGTTGGCTGACGGCGCGGCCACGGCCTTGCCGAACAGCGCGAGCAACGTCAGCGTCACCGGATGGCCGGGCACGCGCAGGCCGACGGTGGGTTGGCCGCCGGTGATGACGTCGGGGACGTGGCCGGCCTTGGCGAGGATCAGCGTCAGCGGACCCGGCCAGAAGGCGCGCGCCAGGCACCGGGCCGCCGCGGGCACCCGCTCGGCCCAGTCGTCGAGGGTCTCGATGCCGGGCAGGTGGACGATCAGCGGATGGTCGGCCGGCCGGCCCTTGGCGGCGAAGATGCCCCGGACCGCATCGGCGTCGGCGGCATTCGCGGCCAAGCCGTAGACCGTCTCGGTCGGGATGGCGACCAGTTCCCCGCGCGCTAGCAGCGCGGCGGCGCGCCGGAGGTCGTCGTCGCGGGTGCCGAGCCGGATCACCCTTTGAACTTCTCCGGGCGGAGCACTTCGACATCCGACAGTGAGAGGATCATATGGAGGCGGCATCAGTGCGGGCGAAGCGGCCGATCGAGCGCAGGAGCGGGAAGGCGAGAAGCGGCATCAGCAGGCCGATCAGCAGGGTCGCGAGCACGTCCGGCGCCAGTGCCAGGAAGGGCTGCTTCTGTAGCTCGATTCCGCCCTTAAGCCCGCTCGAGAGCAGCAGCAGCTCAAATTTCAGCAGCCCGGCGGCGAGGCCGAGCAGGAAGAACAAGATGATCGGATCCACGGTGTACGCTTAGTCTCTCGATGCAAACATAGGAAATTTACTCGTGGACTCCCATGTCCGCAATGTTGCTCGCAAATCGTGAAGATCAATTCAGCGCCAAAGCGCAGCAGGCGATCTCGATGAGTGATTACAAATAGCGTGAATTGGCTTGTCGATGCATTTGTGACATAGTCTCGAACAGGCTCAAATATTACAAGCAGCCTACTGCAGTGTTTCTCTAGCGATCCTCCTAGTTTTCGCTTGCCTGCAGTGATCGCATCATAACAGAAACAGTCATCAGGTGGTGTATGTCGAGGTGGTGTATGTCGGGTAACAGACCGGCCGCGGGTGGGCATTCGGCGAACCCAAGCAATCCTTCAGCACAACGAGTCACCGATTTGCCGCCTGAGATCGCGGCCCTGTCCGCGGATCAAGCCCGGCAGCAACTGCATGCGCTTACAGTCCGCCATGCCGAACTGACCCGGCAGCACGAGGCGCTGCAACGCGACTATGCAGCGGCGCACGCCTGTAGCCTCGAACGCGATCTGTTCAAGGCCGGGCCGGTGTTCATTCTCGCCCGCTCGCTGCAGCCGGGCTGGCCCGTGACCTATGTCTCCGCCAATGTACGCGGCATCCTGGGCTATATGCCGGAACAGATGACCGCGGCCGCCTTCCGCTACCTCGACCACATCCATCCCGACGACCGCGATCCGATTGTCCAGGAAATCCAGCATGTTATCGCCATCGGCGCCAAACATTGCGAACAGAGTTATCGCCTGCGCGACAGCAGCGGCAGCTATCGGTGGTTCTATGACTTCACGCAGCTGCTTCGGGATAGCGCCGGGGCGGTCACTGGGCTGCGCGGTTATCTGTTCGATCAGTCCCATCTCAAGGCAAGTGAATTGGCCCTGGCCGAAGAGCGCGAGCGGCTGGCCAACGTCATCGAAGGCATCCAGGTCGGTACTTGGGAATGGAACGTGCAGACCGGCCAGACCCGCTTCAATGAGCGTTGGGCCGCCATGCTCGGCTATACCCTGGCCGAGCTCGAACCGATCTCCATCCGGACCTGGATGGCCCTGACCCATGCCGCTGACCTGGCCGAGCAGGAGCGCCGCTTGCAGCGGCATTTTGCCGGGGAGTACGAGGCCTATGACTGCGAAATCCGGATGCGCCACAAGGCCGGGCATTGGGTCTGGGTTCATGACCGGGGGCGGGTAATCACTTGGACGGCAAGCGGCGAGCCCCTGATGATGTTCGGTACCCATACCGACATTACTGCCCGCAAACGTTCGGAAAAACGGGCCCGGGACATTCTCGATAACACCCACATCCAGATGTGGGCATCCAACGGTACACATTACGATTATTTCAATCGCGAATTGGCCGCGTATCTGGGCGTGGCCCACGACCAGCGGCTGACCATCGAGCTGTGGCTAGCTGCCGTCCACCCGGACGACCGAGACCGCGCGGTCGCCACCTGGCAACGCCATTGGGAAACGCAAACCGCCCACGACAACTATTTTCGCCTGCGCCGCCATGACGGGGTGTATCGGGATTTCTATTGCCATGCCGTGCCGATCTTCGATGAAGCCGACCGGTTGTCCCATTTCCAGGGCTTCAATCTCGACATCACCGAGCGCAAGGCCGCCGAAGC
>CAYFSA010000130.1:0-4061 GCA_964345605.1 uncultured Ectothiorhodospiraceae bacterium | reverse complement strand
TCACCCAGGCCAAAGCCGAAGCCGAACAAGCCAACCAGGCCAAAAGCGCTTTTCTGGCCAATATGAGCCATGAAATCCGCACGCCCCTCAACGGCGTGATCGGCATGACCCAGCTGCTGCAGGACACTGCCCTGACAGCCCAGCAACGCCAGTATATGGATACCTTGCAAACCAGCGCCGAGACCCTGCTGAGCCTGATCGACGACCTGCTGGACTTATCCAAGATCGAGGCCGGCAAGCTGAGCCTCGAGCACACTTCCTTCGAGCTTGCCCGGCTGCTGCAGGAAATCACTACCATGCTCACCCCCCGGGCACAGGCCAAGGGCTTACGCCTGACCTGGCATATCGCGCCGACTGTCCCGACTGCCCTGCAAGGCGATCCGACGCGCCTGCGCCAAATCCTCGTAAATCTAGCCGGCAATGCCATCAAATTCACGTCTGCCGGCGAGGTCAGCGTCCGGGTGCGCCTGGCCGAAAACCGCCCAACGGCAGCCGTGCTGCATTTCGCTGTCACCGACACCGGCATCGGCATCGCACCGGACCAGCAGGCCCGGCTTTTCGACCCGTTCACCCAGGCCGATGCCTCGACCACCCGCCACTACGGCGGCACTGGCCTGGGCCTGGCGATCAGTAAGCAGCTCGTCGAAGCCATGGGCGGGGAAATCGGTGTGACCAGCGAACCCGGGCGCGGCAGCGTGTTTTGGTTCACGGTGTGCTTGGCAAACGCTACCGCGCCAGCGCCAGCAGCCGCGGCCGAGACGCTGGCGGACTTGCAAGCCTGTATCCGCGACCGGCAGCCGCGTTTGCTGCTGGCCGAAGACGACCCCACCAACCAGCAAGTGGCCCTGGGCTTGTTGGACAAGCTCGGCGGGCTAATCGAGCTCGCCAACAATGGCCGCGAAGCCTTGCAGGCCCTGGCGGCCGATGCCTATGACCTGGTGCTTATGGACGTGCAAATGCCCGAGCTGGACGGCTTTGAGGCAACCCGCCGCATCCGCGACCCGGCCAGCGGGGTTGCCAATCCCGCCATCCCCATCATCGCCATGACGGCCCATGCTCTGAGCGGAGACCGCGAGCGCTGTCTGGCGGCCGGCATGGATGATTACCTCAGCAAACCGCTCGACCCCGAGGCCCTGGCGCGGCTGCTGGTACGCTGGCTGCCCGCGTCGCCGGATACGCCGCCGAGCGACGCCCCCGCCACGGCGCAACCGGCAAGCCAGCCGCCGGCGGCGGCCGCTGCGTCGAGCGAGGGCATCTGGGAGCGCGCCGGCCTGCTCGCGCGCGTCATGGACGACACCGGCCTGCTGCGCGAGCTGGTGCAGGGCTTTCTCGAGCAATTGCCCCTGCAGCTGCAGGCCCTGCAGGATCATGTCGCCCGGGGCGAGTTTGCGGCCGCCAAGGCCCAGGCCCATCGGCTCAAAGGCTCGGCGGCCAATATGAACGCCCCGGCCCTCGAGGCGGTGGCCCGGGCCCTGGAGCAGGCCGCGGATTTAGCCACTATCGAGCAGCGGCTCGGCGACCTCGAGGCGGCCAGCGAACGCTTACGGCAGGTGCTGCTCGCCTATCTGAACGACGCGGCACCGCCCGATGCCTGACCATCCCGCCGCAGTGACCGCTACCCCATGAGCGCCTCCTCCCCGCCTCAAGACCCGGCTGGCCTGCCGGCTGCGGCCGCCCACGCCCTGCGTGAGAGCGAAGCACGGTTTCGCCGCATCTATGAGCATACCGCGATCGGCATTGCCCAGGTGACATTGGATTTTCGGATCGAGCATGCCAATCAAGCCTACTGCCAGATGCTGGGCATGAGCCAGACCGAGCTCATTGGCAAGTACCTGCACGAGATTACCCATCCGGAAAGCCTCGCGACAAATATGCGCAGCCAGACCCTGCTCAGCAGCGGTGCGATCGATCATTTTGAAATGGAAAAACAGTTCATCCATCGCGACGGGCATACAGTCTACGGGATTTTGCATGCCAACCTGATCCGAGATGCCGCCGGTGCCCCCGCGTATTGCCTCGGCAGTGTCTTGGATATCACGGCGCGCAAACAGGCAGAACAGGAACTGCGCCAAGCCGCTTCGGTATTCGACAATACCACCGACATCATTGTCATCACCGATGTCAACGCCAATATCCTGCGCGTCAACCCCGCCTTCAGCCGGGTGTACGGCTATGCCGCCGCCGAAGTCCTGGGCAAAAATCCCCGCCTGCTGCAATCTGGGCAGCAGGACCGTGCCTTTTATCAGCGAATGTGGGCAGTGCTGAGTGAAACCGGGCAATGGCAGGGGACCTTCTGGAACCGCTGCAAGACCGGTCGGGTGATCCCCATCTGGCAGACGCTCAACGCGGTCACGGACGCCGACGGCACGATCAGCCATTATGTCGCGGTGGGCACGGATCTGACCCAGCTCAAGGAGCAGGAGGCCGAGGTCCAGTTTCTGCTGTATCACGACCCCCTGACCCGCCTGCCCAATCGCAACCGGTTTATTGACTTCCTCAACCACGCCCTGGCCCGGCGCCAACGGCTCGCCAATGAGCTGGCAGTCCTGCTGGTGGACCTGGATCAGTTTCGCCAGATCAACGAGACCTTCGGGCATGCGGCCGGCGATCAGCTCTTGCTGCGAGTGGTCGAACGTCTGCACCAGCAGTTGCGGGCTGCGGACATTCTGGCGCGTTTGGGTGGCGACGAATTCGGGGTGCTGCTTGACGATGTCCATGCGCAAGACCCGGTCAAACGGGTTGCCGAGAAACTGAGCGCGACGCTAGCCCAGCCCTTTACCCTGCAGGGCGAAGACATCCACATCGCTATGAGCATCGGCATCGCGCTGACCCCGACTGCCGGCGAGGGCGCCGACATGCTGATCAGGCATGCCGAAACAGCCCTGCAACGGGCGAAACGGCAGGGCCGCGGCAACCATTTGTTCTATTCGCCGACCATGACCCAGGCCGATCAGTCGCATTTGTATCTTTACCTGTACACCTGGATGCGCAAGGCCCTGGAAGGCGGGCAATTCTGGCTGGCCTATCAGCCCCAGATCGATCTGCCTACCGGTGCCGTGATCGGCTGCGAGGCATTGATCCGCTGGCAGCACCCCGAACAGGGCCTGATGAATCCCGGCGAATTCATCCCCCTGGCCGAGGAAACCGGCCTGATCGTGCCGCTCGGCGACTGGGTCCTGCTGCAAGCCTGTTGCCAGATGCAGCAATGGCGCGCCGCCGGCTGGCCACTGCGGACCATGGCGGTCAACGTGGCAGGGCTGCAATTACAGAGTCAGGATGTCCCGATTGCCGAGAGCGTCGCCAAGGCCCTCGAGCAAACCCAACTGCCGCCGGCCTGCCTGGAAATCGAGGTCACTGAAACCGCGATCATGGACCATGAGGATGCCAATGCAGTCCTGACCGAACTCAAAGCACTGGGCGTCAGCCTGGCCCTGGATGACTTCGGCACCGGCCATTCCTCCCTGGAGCGCCTGAAACGTCTGCCGCTGGACAAGCTCAAGATCGACCGCTCGTTCATCCGCGACCTGCCCGGGGATACCGACGATGCCGCCATTACCCGGGCGATCATCTCGATGGCCCAGAGCCTGGAGCTCGATGTCCTCGCCGAGGGCATCGAAACGGCCGCACATTGTGACTTCCTGCTGGCCGAAGGCTGCGGCAAAGGCCAGGGCTATTATTTCAGCCGGCCGCTGGCGGCCGCGGCGCTATACCCTGGATGGTTTTCTGTATGGCAACCGCAGCCGCAAAAACAAAAAGCTGATTGAAAAAGCTGATTGAGTCTTTCGGAAAGGTCATTGACGATGATAGCCGGTCATCGGATTGAGCTAAAATCTGGCATTGCTCTGAACCTGGATATTTGATATTATCAATCAATATTTCGTGAGTAATAATTTTTCGGGGTGGGTACTCAATGGCTTTTATCTCTGTTCAATGTCCACATTGCGGGCAACATGACGTCGTGAAACGTGGAAAGACAAGCGAAGGCAAGCAACGCTATTTATGTAAAAATACTCACTGTACTGCGAACACGTTCATTTTGGTGGAACGGTGCTTGACACCGC
>CAYFSA010000129.1:0-8101 GCA_964345605.1 uncultured Ectothiorhodospiraceae bacterium | reverse complement strand
CCGAACCAGGCGATGCGGTGGCTGGTGGCGATCGGGTCGCCAGCGAGCAGGCCGGCAGTGCCAAGCTTGTCAGCATGGGTTTCCCAGGTGCCGGGCGGTTGGCTCAAAAATTCAGCATTGAGGGTCTCGAGGGTGACGACCGGACTGCGGCCACCGAGGCCGTGACGGTCGAAACGCTCGACCTCGAGAAAGACTCGGCCCTGGTGCTGGCGGATACAGCTCGCTGGGCTGGTGGCGCCGGGCAGGCGATTGATGGCGGCAAGGGCCAGGTGTTCAGCGACGAGCAAATCGGCCCAGCGCCGCACGGCCGGGGAAGGGTCGGCCGCCGAGAACTTGACAATGACATGGGGTGTGTGTGCCCCGGGTGCTGTTCTCAGGGCCGTGAATTTGGGAAATTCGCCGGCGGCACTGGAGCCCGCGATCCCAAGTGAGATGGCCTGTTCCGCGGCCTGTGTATACTGTGGCCCGATTTCGGATTCCGCGAGGATAGGGGGCGAGTTCAGGCAGCTATCCTGCCAGCGCCTGTAGCTGCCTTCACCGACAATTAGATTGCCCGGCAGATCGGCACCCATGCGGCTTAAAACCCACAGGGTATCGTCATCGGTCCAGGTGTTCGGGTTGGCGGAAACCGCCAGGGTGTCCTGGACCTGCTGTGCCAGTTGGCGGCCAAGATAGCCTTGCGGGCGCATGTCGTAGAGAGGATAGGGCAGCCCTGCCCACCAGCCATCACGGTTTTCCGCGTTCAGGGGCCATTGTGAACCGGTCAAATCGGCATGGCATCCGTGCGGTTGAATGAGGGCAAGCTCGGCGAGCTGATGCGGCTGTCCGGTTTCGTCGATGGCGTAAATCGGGATCGGCGCATCATCACCCCGCAAGGGGCGGCGCAGCGCGTAGCGGGTGCGGCGGGCCCGTCCGGCGACCAGGATGGGCTCGGCGCTTGCCGCCAGAAGTCGATGCAGGGTAGGCACGGAGATGTCGAGCACCCTGGCAAGGTCGGCGGCGCGCGCCGGAGCGGTGCGGGCGAGTGTTGCGCCAAGCTGTTGCTGTGCCCGTTGCCGCTTGTTTGCCATGGCCCTGCTATGAATGAATTGATTGCTGAGAAGATTATTGCAGCAAATATCGCTGAATTAAAAGAAGAATCAGCTTTGACAGACTTGTGATTGAAACGATTTTTGCAATGATTTGCTTGCCGTTGGTAAGGCGGTCTGACGCCCTTTGGGCCTATTTTCCCGAATCTCCATGTCAAGATTCTACTGTTGATGTACGGTGAAACAGTCTTGAGTTGCTCAGGTCACTGATGTAACCTTGCGCGTTTATGCAAAACCAAAGACCCTTGCCTCACTCTTGCTGGGGAGGCTGTCCAATCCGAAAGGGGCATTCATGCGTCATTTTGAAATCGTTTTTTTGGTCCATCCCGACCAAAGCGAACAGGCTTCGGCGATGATCGATCGCTATAAAAGTATCGTCGAGAACAACGGCGGCAAACTACACCGCCTGGAAGACTGGGGACGGCGACAATTGGCCTATCCCATTGCCAAGGTCCACAAGGCTCATTACGTTCTACTCAACATCGAATGTGACAAGGCCACGCGCGATGAGCTGGAAAGCGCATTCAGGTTTAACGATGCGGTCATCCGGCATCTGATTGTGCGCAAAGAAGAAGCGGTTACCGAGCCCTCGCCGTTGAGCAAAGCGAAAGAGGAAGAAGCCAGGGCGTCTCGGTCGGATCGGCAGACACGCAGCGAGCCGGCGGCAGCTGGCGTGAGCGGCCGCGACGATACCGACGATGATCTCGAGGATGAGGACGACGAAGTGGAGGCGACAACTCCTCTCGCGGAATAAGCGGGTGTTCGTCCCTATCGCTTGCTAAAAGCGCCCCATTTTAACTGCTTCACTGATTCATAGCTGACGAAAGGACAGGACCATGTCACGTTTTCCACGTCGCCGTAAGTTTTGCCGGTTTACCGCCGAAGGGATCAAAGAGATCGATTACAAGGATCTCGCGACCCTGCGCAGTTATATTACCGAAACCGGCAAGATCGTCCCCAGCCGCATTACCGGCACCCGGGCCCGCTATCAACGCCAATTGGCCGCGGCCATCAAGCGGGCGCGTTTTTTGGCGTTATTGCCGTATACCGATCAGCATACTCAAACCTAATCGGATCGGCACGGCGCTTGATTGATACCCATTGCTTGCCAGTCTTTGTCAGTGTACTTCGCGCCATGATCCCGAGGCGGCTATGAAAAGTCTTGCCGTGTTTATTATGAGCGGGCGCTGGCAAGCGGTGCTGGTGGCAAGTGGCTTCGCCCTGCTCGGCCTGCTGCTGCCGATTATCAGTATGCTGGCCTCCCTGATCAGTGGTGCAGCGGTGGCACTGGTGACTTTGCGCCTGGGAATGTGGGCCAGTGCCCAGGTCATGGCCTTTGCAACGATAGTGCTGATGGCCGCGGCTCTGCTCTTGTTCGGGCAGCCTCAGGCCGGCTTGTTGTTGGGCATGACGTTTTGGCTGCCAGTCTGGCTGCTGGCAGGTGTGTTGCGGCGTACCGTGGATCTGCGGACTACATTACTGGGTGCGCTGGCGATGGGTGCGGTTGCCATTGTCGGGCTGCATCTGGCTATTCCTGATTTGACAGCCCGCTGGCGGGAGCTTTTGGAAACGTTGTTGGTGCCGCTGCAGCAAGAGGGCATGGCGGGCGCCGACCAGCTCAGGCAGGCCTTCGACCAAATCGCTCGGGTCATGACCGGCATTTTGCTTAGCGGCGCCGTGCTCGGACTTATTTTGACCCTGTTCTTGGCGCGTGCCTGGCAGGCGCAGCTATATAATCCGGGCGGTTTCAAGGTCGAGCTCTATCAATTGCAATTCGGTCGGGCGCCCGCCTTGTTGGTTTTGTTGCTGCTAGGCCTGGCGGCTTTTCTGACTTCGTATATCAGTTTGGAGCTGGCCCTGATCATTTTGACCGGGCTGTTCGTGCAGGGCATCGTGCTGGTGCATGCCCTTAACGAGCAAATGGGTTTTAGCAACGGCTGGTTGTTGGTTTTTTACTTCTTTTTATTGATTGCGTTTCCGCAAGTCAGCGCGCTGTTGGCCGCGATCGGCCTGATTGATTGTTTTGCCGATCTGCGCCAGCGCCTCGGGCCGAAAAGTGGTGGCGGTAACAACTCTGGTTAGGTGGCCGTGAAGATTAGGCAAGCCGGAGTTGGCGAACCTTTTACGACGATAAATTCAGATCCCTGCGGATTTGTGCCAGGGTCTTCTGGTCTCCTGTTACGCAAATACGCAAAGTATAATGAGGTCGATTTACGATGGAAGTCATTTTGCTTGACAAAGTGGAAAATTTAGGTGGCTTGGGCGATCGCGTCCGGGTCAAGCCGGGCTATGCACGCAATTACCTGGTTCCACAGGGCAAGGCGAAATATGCGACGGCGGCCAATATCGCTGAATTCGAAGCCCGCCGCGCCGAGCTCGAAAAGCGTATGGCCGATGCCCTGGGCCGCGCCAAAGCACAGGGCGAACGGCTGCAAGACACGACGGTTACGATTGCGTCCAAGGCGGGCGGCGAAGGTAAATTGTTCGGTTCGGTTAGCGCTGTGGATATCGAGCAGGCGCTGGCAGCCCAGGGCATCGAGATCGAGCGCAAGGCTGTCCGCCTGCCCGAAGGGCCGATTCGGCGCGTCGGCGAATACGCGGTCGATTTGCAGCTGCATCCCGAAGTCGCTGTTACTATCGGTGTGAACGTCGTTGCCGAATAAGCGGTAACTGCTTTCTACCTGCGTCAAGGGCCGGTTAAAACCGGCCCTGCGCGAATCTGTAGGGTCGATTTCAATCGACCGTCGGTTGCTTGGCGGGGGCCTGGTGGGCTGAAGCCCGCCCTACCTGGGGTCGATTTGAATCGGCCGGCGCGGACTCGGTGACCCCTGCCGGGCCGCTCCAACTGCTCCCTTCATTATCCTGGTATCTTGGACACTTTACGCTTCCGCCGCGAGTAGAGGCTGCATGGCCGATCAAGCAACTCAAGCACTGCGCACGCCCCCGCATTCCATTGAAGCCGAGCAGGCGGTGCTCGGCGGACTCATGCTGGATAACCGGGCCTGGGATTTGGTGTCCGATCAGCTGACCGAACAGGACTTCTACCGTCGCGATCATCGCCTGATCTTCAAAGCGATCGGTGAACTGACCGAGCAGCAGCAGCCCAGTGATGCTGTGACCTTGTCTGACTGGCTGACTCAGCAAGAACAACTCGACGATGCCGGGGGATTGGCCTATCTCGGCCGGCTCGCCAAGGATACCCCGAGCGCCGCCAACATCCAGGCTTATGCCAAGATTGTGCGTGAACATGCGGTGCTGCGTCAGCTCATCGAGGTTGGTACCGATATTGTCGACAGCGCTTTTCGCCCCGGTGGCCAAACCAGCCAAATCCTGCTCGATGAGGCTGAGCGCAAGGTCTTCGAAATCGCTGAGCAAGGGGCCTCGCATAGACAGGGTTACCGACCCATCAAGACCTTGCTGAGCGCTACGCTCGAACATCTCGAAAACCTCATGGAGCAGGAGGATCCGATAACCGGCCTGCCAACCGGCTATACGGATTTCGACGAGAAAACCTCGGGGCTGCAAAAAGGTGACCTGGTCATTATCGCCGGGCGCCCTTCCATGGGGAAAACGGCCTTCGCCATGAACATCGCCGAATATGGCACGCTCAAAGCGAAGCAGCCGGTCGCCGTGTTCAGCATGGAAATGCCAGGTGAGCAATTGGCCATGCGCTTGCTCTCCTCACTGGCAAGGGTCGATCAACATCGCCTGCGTACCGGCCAGCTTGGTGAAGAAGACTGGATTCGGCTGGGCAGCGCGGTCGCCATGCTCAATGACAGCCCGTTGTTTATCGACGATTCTGGCGCCCTGACACCCAGCGATCTGCGCTCGCGGGCTCGGCGTATCGCCCGGGAACAAGACGGCTTGGGGCTGATCATTGTCGATTACCTGCAGCTCATGCGCTTACCCCAAGCGGCGGAAAGCCGGGCCAATGAAATCTCGGAAATCTCGCGCGGCCTCAAAGCTCTCGCCAAGGAGCTGCAAGCTCCGGTCATCGCCTTGTCCCAGCTCAACCGCAGTCTCGAGCAACGCCCGGATAAACGCCCGAAAATGTCGGATTTACGGGAATGCGTTACCGGGGATACGCCTGTTTTGCTAGCAGACGGACGGCGGGTGCCTGTTGCAACGCTGGAAGGTCAGGCCCCCGTAGTTCTCTCCATGAACGCGGATGGCTGTATCGAGCCAGCAGAAAGTGATTGGATCTGGTCAGTGGGTAAAAGACCGACCATAAAGGTATCGCTGGCTAGCGGTAGAAGCCTCTGCTGCACGGCCGATCACCGACTCCGAGGTCTATGGGGCTGGAAGGTTGCTGGTGACTTGTTGCCGGGGGATCGTTTGGCTGTTTTTCGGCAGGCAGAGCACGAAACACAAGAAGCGTACACCCTATCTGGCGAGACGCTGCAAACCATCGCAGGTTCGGATTTATTCTGGGATCGGGTCGTGAGAGTGGAACCCGCGGGGGATGCTGAAGTGTTCGACATGACAGTTCCAGGGAATGCCTGCTGGCTCGCTGACGGTATCGTCAGCCATAACTCGGGAGCGATTGAACAGGATGCCGATGTCATCGCTTTTGTTTATCGCGATGAAGTCTACAACGAAGACAGCGACGATAAAGGGACCGCCGAGGTGATTATCGCCAAACAGCGTAATGGCCCCATCGGTACCGTCCGACTAACCTTTCAAGGCCAATACACTCGCTTCGACAACTTCATCCCCGAGGTCTACAGCAGCGAGGGACTGCATTGATGCGAGCGGCCCGCTTGGATATCGACCTTGCGGCGCTGCGCCACAATCTACAGATCGCTCGCCGGCATGCCCCGCACAGCCGGGTGGCCGCGGTGGTCAAGGCCAACGCCTATGGGCATGGGCTATTGCCGGCCGCGCACTGTTTGGCAGAAGCTGGTGCCGACGCCCTGGTCGTCAGCTTGCCGGGCGAGGCCCGTGCCTTGCGGGAAGCCGGTTTAACCCTGCCTATCCTGGTGTTACAGGGCACCCATGCTGCCGCTGACTTGGCCTGGGCCGCTAGCGCCGCCGTCCAATTGGTCATTCACTGCCCGCAGCAGCTCGAGCTACTCGAATCAACCCCGCTTCCCGAACCGGTCAGCGTCTGGCTCAAGCTCAACACCGGCATGCATCGTTTGGGGTTTGCGCCTGACCAAGCCCGCGCATTGATCGAGCGTTTAGAGCATCTGCCCCAGGTACGCCGCCCGATTCATCTCATGAGTCATCTCGCTTGTGCCGACGATCTCAGCAGTGAGGCCACTGCTCAGCAAATGGCTTGGTTTGATCAGGCAACCCATGATCTGCCCAATCCCCATAGTCTTGCCAATTCGGCCGGCATTCTCGGTTGGCCCGCCAGCCGGCGAGATTGGGTGCGTCCCGGGATCATGCTATATGGCGCCTCGCCTTTCGCCGAGGGGGCGCCGGTCCAGCAATGGGATTTGCAGGGGGTGATGCATTTGCAAGCGCCGATCATCGCCATTCAGCACTGTCCGGCCGGCGGCCGTATCGGCTACGGCGCTACTTGGACCTGTCCCGAAGCCATGCCCATCGCCGTTATCAGCGCCGGCTATGCCGACGGTTACCCGCGTCATGCCGACAATGGCACCCCCGTACTCATCAACGGCCAACGCTTGCCGCTGGTCGGGCGAGTGTCCATGGATATGCTCACGGTAGATTTACGGGAGGCCAAGCATATTGACGTCGGCACGCAAGCGACCCTATGGGGACCGCAATTGCCGGTGGAGGAGGTGGCTCGGGCCGCCGGCACCATCAGTTACGAATTGCTCTGCAACGCCGGGGCGCATGTGCCAGTGCGCTGGTTGAATGCCTGATGGCAGCCTGCCAATCCAAGCAGGCGACAGGCAATGCCTATGCCAGGCCTGTGCCACCGCTCGAGCCAATCCAACATGGCTGCTTGCAGCTTTTGTCAATCTTCTATTGCAGACTTGATTTCGCAGCTCTCGCGGCCGATAATCCGACTATCTTAGTATGTTTTATAACCGAGGAGGAGCCAATGAACTTACCCGAGCGCGACGGTGATGGTTATCTTGCCGATATGAATGCCTGGACACCCGAAATTGCCCAGGCCATGGCGACGGCAGACGGTGTTGAGATTGATGATACGAAGTGGTCGCAAATCCAGAAAGCTCGCGAGTACTATGAGGATTACGGCGTAGTCCCACCGATTCGAAAATTCGCCAAGTATGCCGGTGAAGATCAAAAGGCCATGTTTAAGTTGTGGATGACCGGACCGATGAAACCAATTACCAAATACGGTGGTTTGCCGAAACCGACCGGCTGTGTTTGATTCATGGCCATAAGGTTGGGCCCAAAAGGGCCAAATGCGGTTGGGGAGAGGGAGAGTGCCTCTCCCCAAGGGAACTGCTCGGTCACCGCACGCCTTTAGCCTGCAGGAATTCAGCAAACTGCATGTCGGCTCCCTGGATATGTTGCAATAACCATCGTTCAAGATAGTCCGCCAATTCTTCCATGACGCTTCTGCCCTGGTCTTCATAGCGCTGAGCGTATTGCTTGATGTGTTTGATGGCTTGGTCGTGTTGGGCCTTGTGTCCCTCCAGATTGCGAAAACCATGTTCGGCGAGCAATGCCTCTTCGCGCTGAAAATGGTACTCGGTGTATTCGACCAGCTCCTGCAACAGCTGCCGATTGAATGCTGTATGAGTCTTGCATTGCTGCGCAATGCGGGCGTAGTTCAATAACTTAACGAGTTGTTTATGATCCTCGTCGAGGGAGGGAATACCGACACTGAATTCATCGTCCTGCCATTCAATGAGCGGCTTGCAGCGCATCATTTTGGCGATGCGCCAATACAGAACCAAGCCGCCGGCAAGCAATAACCAGCCCACCGGATGCGTAAGTCCCAGTGCGACCACGGCCCAGAGCCATCCAAGTACGATGGCGCCGGTGGCAAGGGAGATGACGAGCTTATCGAAGGAACTCATAACGACTGACCTCATCAAGAAGCTGAAACTAACGGTTGCTTACTCCTA
>CAYFSA010000128.1:0-8198 GCA_964345605.1 uncultured Ectothiorhodospiraceae bacterium | reverse complement strand
CGCGCACCCCGATCCCTCGCAAGGCATTGAGCAATATGCCGATGGTGGTCCCGTTATGCAGCAACGACGTCATCACCGGGTTCAGCCGGCCCACCGCTGCGCCGAGCAGGATCGCGGTATTGGCTCCCAAAGTGATGTTGTAATTATTGCGTACCAGGGTTACCGCCTGATTGGCGATTGCCTTGCTGGTGACCACCGCATCGAGCTGGTCTTTCAACAGCGCAATGTCGGCCGTCACCCGGGCGATATCCGAGCCTTTTTGCATGGCAATGCCGACCTGCGCGGCGGCCAGGGAGGGCGCGTCATTAATGCCGTCACCGATAAAGGCGACCTTATGCCCTCCTGCCTGTAAGCGTTCGACGATTGCGGCCTTTTCCGTGGGCAGCAATTCGGCGTAATACCGATCCAGCCCCAGCAGGCCCGCCATCTCCGCAGCCCGTTCGCGATGATCACCGGTGAGCATTACCAGCTCGCCGGCGCCGAGTGTCCGCAGCCGCGCTAACGCGGCCGGCGTTTCCGGACGCAGGGCATCACGCAGGGTGATCATGCCGAGCAGACGTCCCGCGTGGCCGATATACAGCAGGATGTTGCCTTGCCGATACTGGGTATCAATAAATCCTTCCTGGCCGGCAAAGCTGATGCCTTCGTCTTCTTCCAGATAATGCCGGCTGCCGATGACCACGGTCTCGCCGGCGACCTCGGCACTCACGCCATGGGCGACAATAAATTGGACTTCGCTATGATTGAAATGCCGGCACTCGTGGCAGGCTTGGGCCGCCCGCACCACGGCGGCGGCGATCGGATGGAAGTAATGCTCTTCGATCGAGGCCGCCAAGCTCAGTACCGCCTGCTCGCTCCAGCCGGGGTCCAGGGAGTGGATTCCGACGACTTCGAGATCGCCGCTGGTCAACGTCCCGGTCTTGTCGAACACGAAGGTATCCGCCGCCGCGAGCCGTTCCAGGGCATCGGCGCCCTTGATCAGAATGCCGTCGTTGCCGGCAGTGTACATGCTGGATTTAAACGCAATCGGCGTGGCCAGCTTCAGGGCGCAGGAATAATCCGCCTGGAAAACCGCGGCCACCCGCCGCCAATTGCGACTGGCCAGGTAGGTGAAGCCGCCCAGTCCCAAGGTAACGGGAACCAGGCTGTCAGCCAGACGACTGGCATCGAGCTGCATCTTCGATTTGGCCTGCATGGAGGTCTGGACGTATTCGGCGATCCGATACGTCGCGGTTGCTTTGCCCACTTGCTCGGCCCAGATGCGCAGGCGCCCCTCTTCAACCACAGTTCCGGAAATGGCCGGATCGCCGCGCTGTTTGCTGACCGGCAGAGCCTCGCCGGTCATCGCGACCTGATTGACCAGGGCCTCGCCGTCGATAATCGTACCGTCGACAGGGATGGTCGCGCCAGCCGCGGCGATGACGATATCGCCGACGCCGACGGTTTCCACCGGCACCTCAAGCTCCACGCCCTGACGTTCTACCCAGGCCTTCTCGACATCCACAGTCAACAAAGATTGCAGCAGGGTATCGCTGCGCCGGGCGATGGTATCCTCGGTGACGCTGGCCAGGTCGACCAGGAAATTCGTGGTATTGGCTGCCAGATAGTCACCCCGAGCAATCGAGATGACAATCGCCATCGCTTCCAAGACTTCCGAGGTGATGCCCTTCCTGACCAGGTGCTCGGCCCCCGCACCCAGGGCCGGCAGGGCCGCCAATAGCGACAACGGGGCCCGCAGCATGGGGGGCAAAGCCCAGGAAAACAGCAGAGCAAAGGTCGAGCGCAGCAAGGGCAGCGCGCGCGCGCTCGCCGCCTCGGCTGATGGCGGCAGTGCGGCGGCCTGGCCCCGGCTGACCTCAGCCAGCTGACCGCCTTCCAGGGCGGCGATTTGCCGGCCGAGCTGCTCGGCATCGAATTGCCCGGCTTCCCCATAGCAAATCAGGCTGCGGGCGCGGGCATTAATCCGCACCCGTGCCACGGGCAAGCTCAGACTAAGATACAGCCGCAGCTGTTCGGGTTTGAACGCGGCGCGGGCGCGGTAGACAAATCGGGCGCGGCCAGCCGTGGCATGCACCAGCCGGCAGGATGTGAACAGCGGCTCGCTCATTCGTCCTGGCTGGTCGAACTGGCCGCTGACTCGTCCATCGCTGACTCGTCCATCTCGGCCTTGGCATCCATGACGCGCTCTTTGAGCTCCTCGACCCCGCCGGCCACTGTGCCAAACAGCTTGACCCCGGCCTTGATCATGGTCCGCTGCGCCGCTTCATTGGTCAGTAGGTAAGCAGCGGCGGCCCCGACCAGAACACCGCCTAAAAAACGTTCGTTGCCCAGACCGGACCACCAGGGATTGCCTGCCTGGGGCGGCGCAGCAGGCCGTGGTACGTTGGCATCGGCTGGCGGCTGCCCCGCATGCATCCCGGCATGCGGGGCTGGCCCACCATAACCGGGTCCGGCGGCCTGAGGCTGCCAAGGCGCAGCCCCATAAGGATTATGATAATAGGGATTGGAGGGCGGCGGCGGGCCGGCGCCCCAAGGGCCACCCGCCATATAACCTGCTGCCTGGCCGGCCTGATCCGGGGACAAGCCCGCCGCCCCCGGGCCGGCGGGTGGCCCCTGCATGGTGGCCCCGGGCATTGGGCCTGCAGGGCCGCCTGGAGCAGTATTCGGTGCTTGCGGCGCACCCGCTTGCGGATCGTTTTGCATCGTTATGATCGCCTCGTTTCAACGTCACAGGGTCAGCTGTCGTTAGACGGTTCGGTGCTCATGGACACAGCGTCTGAACTGGCTTGCGCGGCATGACTCGAGCCGCTGCCGGCTTGAGTCGCGTCTGCCTGACCGGGCTTGGCGGCCGGCTTGTCTTGCGCAAGCTTATGACTGGCGAATTCTTTACCACGGCTGAGCTGCTCACGCACCCGGCGGTTATTGAGCAGCCAGACCACGCCCGCGCCAAGCGCAGCGCCGGTCCAAAAGGGCGCCATATGAAACATAGATTGACCTCGTTGAGTTTGATTACGTTTAGGATGGCTGATCATCGTTACCGGCCTGCTTGCTAAATTGGCTGCCCAACACCGCCCCAAAACCGGCGCCGGCCAACGCGCCCCAGACAAACGAACTGCCTAACTGACTCAGCAAGGGCTGAAGCTGGCCCGGCAAGGTACTGGGATCGAGTTGGCCGGCCTGGAATTGTTGCCACACATGCTGTAACTGGCTGGTCAAGCCGGCAGCGGGCGGTTCTTCGGCATGCCTATTGGCCTTGCCAGAGGCATTTTGCAGCTGCTGCAGACAGTGGCGAAATGCAGGCAGATGATGATTATAGGACGCGGCCTGCAGGCGGAAAAAGGCGTCTTGAACATCAGCCGCCTGCGCATAGGGCAGCAGCCGGTCGTACATCATAATGTTACCGATCTCGCCGGCCACGCCCAACTCGCAATTCTCCACCCAGGTCGGTGCCGGCCGGATGCGCGGATACCAGTCATCGGCCACGGGCGGAACACCGTATTGGGCAAACAGCGCCAGCAAATGCTCAATATGCCGCGCCTCAGCTTGAACGATGGCGCTGAAGGGCGGATGCTCGCCATGCTGTTCGCAGACCCTGCGATAAGTCGCCTGCGCTCGATACTCATCGTATAGCGCAATGCGCAGCGCCTGCTGCATGGGTGGAAGCGGCGCTTGGGGATCGATGAGCCCGTTCTGCAGGGCAAAACCATCTGAATTAACGATCACGGCAAGGCCTCGGCAAGTTGGTCGAGCTTGATCTGTGGCGGCAATATACCCTCGGCCAGACGCTCGATGCAGGCCTTGGGATAACGCTGCGGGTCATAGCGCACGGTAACCGACCGCGCGAGCGGGTTCACGTCAACCTCGCGAACCCCGGGCATCACCGCCTGCAACTGCTGCAGCCAGGCCGCGTTAGCCGAGTCCAGCTCGGCCACACCCGCTGCAGCCAGACGCAGGCGGATCCGGCCCTGCGTATGATGCGCCACGGTCAAATGCGGCGCCAAGCGTTGGAGTAAGGCCACTGCATCAGTCATAAATCAAGATCGCTGCTCATTGTTGCTTGGGTACGGTGCCTGACGGACAGTGCAGCCGGCGACAGTCCGGCTCTAACAAAAACCTGGGCAAGTCGGCTTCAAGCGAGCTTGCCACGGCGATCGGCAAGCGGTTTTGCTTGACGCTGCTGCGGTTGATAGAGCCAGTGATGCCATAATGAAAAACCAACCAGTAACATCCCCGCGCCTGTATGCACCTTGCGCAGGCCCTTATTGCGTTTTAGAAATGGCGTAGTCAGCACGGCCGTCCCAAGGCTGGCGGCCATGCCGAGCTTGGCGAGCTCACGTTGCGTTTCCAGATCGAATGCGTCGCTCATGTCTGCGTTTCCGCCGTGTCATGGTTTTTTGGGTACCCTTGCCGGTCTCGTAGATCAAAGCACAAGTCAGCGCCGAAGCGATACCGCATGCAAACGGGATAAAGGGCATGACGTTGGTTACCTCATTCAAAATTCGATGGAAGATTGATGTATGTCAGCTCAAGCAAGATCGACATCACCGGCGCCTTGCGCGTGGCCAGAGGACGATGCAAGCTGATTCTGAGACGTCATCATAACAAAGTCAATAATAGGAATCATTATCAAACATATTCAAGCAAAGCTGGCTCAAGCCATTTGCGTCGCCCCTGAACTCGATTATTATTCACCGCATTAGAAAAAGGTTGAAAACCCTATGAGTGACAAAAACTGGCTCGTTTATCAATTACCCGAGATTCTCGCTGACATTAGCCCTACCAGCGTCGCTTTCAAGGAATTTCTGCGCACCCCCTCCATGAGCTGTGCGGTCTATCAAGTCCCGGCCGGTTCCCGGGAAATGCAAAGCGCACACGAAGAAGACGAGCTCTATTTCATCGTGGAAGGCAAAGGCCATCTTCGCGTCGGCGACGAAGAACACGTCGTGACCCGCGGCACGCTGATGTATGTTTGTGCGAGCTGCGATCATACCTTTTTCGATGTCGAGGAGGACATCACCGCCTTGGCCTTTTTTGGCACGGTTTGTCAGCGCCCCTAATCAGCGACTCAGCCGAATATTGATCTCCCGTTACCCATGGCCTACAGCATGCTGAATTGAAACGACTCGGTCACGACATTATCCGAATACGCTGCGCGCTTTGCCTAGGCTTGACGCTCGGTTTGTTAAACGCCCAGCCGGGCTTGGCCTGGTCTACCGATTATGTCGGCATCGAGGCCCTGGTCGAGGCCGAATATCAGCGTTTTGATCTGCATGCCGAGGCAGGCTCCCTAAAAACCCGTGTCAACCGCATCGGTATTGCCGTGCTGGAGCATTATGGCGAACGCCTGCAGGGCGGTCTCCACGGCGGCTACTTATTGCTCAGCCAAAACGCCAATCCTGCCGCCGCGGGCCTGGATTTACGCGGCGAATACGGCGGCCTGCATGTCAGCACCAAGCCGCTGTTAACGCGGCATTTCAGCATAGCAACGGGGCTACGCTATCGCTTCAATCAGGTCGACGACGAAACCGACGGGCAACGTCTGCGCCTGCGCTGGCACAGTGTCCGCGCCCGCCTCGGCGGGGCCGTAAAATTCGAGACACTGCAACTGAGCTTAGGGATTCAGGGTCACTGGCTGGAGACGGAGGCACAGGCGCGCGGTCAATTGACCTATTCGCGACGCCTGAACCTCGAACAATACGCCAGCGGTTACGCCCGCCTGGATTGGCATTTGCGGCCCGGCGGGCGCGTCAGTTTATTCGCCCAGGGCGGGGCTATCGATGGCTTCTGGATCGAACTCGGCCAGCGTTATTAGAGGTTTGTATGGCGACCCATCTGCAACACCTGCCAACCCCCGCCACGGGGCTTTTCAGCTATCGCCGGCATTGGGCGCATCGTCTGACGCCCGCCCCATTCCTGCCGATGTCGCCGGCGGAAATGGCCGCGCTCAACTGGGAGGCCTGCGACATCATCCTGGTGACCGGCGATGCCTATGTCGATCATCCCAGCTTCGGCATGGCCCTGATCGGCCGAGTGCTGGAGGCGCAGGGCTTTCGGGTCGGGGTGATCGCCCAGCCGGACTGGACCGACAGCAGGGCTTTTAAGCGCCTGGGCCAGCCCAAGCTGTTTTTCGGCGTGACCAGCGGCAATATGGACTCCATGGTCAATCGCTACACGGCCGAGCGCCGCCGGCGCAGCGACGATGCCTACAGCCCGAACGGTCAGCCCGATCACCGCCCCGACCGGGCCGCCATTGTCTACAGCCAGCGCTGCCGGGAAGCCTACAAGGCAGTGCCGATCGTGCTCGGCGGGATCGAGGCCAGCCTGCGGCGCACCGCGCATTACGATTACTGGTCGGACACGATCCGCCGCAGCATCCTTATGGATGCCAAGGCCGATCTGCTGCTTTACGGCAATGCCGAACGGGCCATCGTCGCCCTCGCCCATCGCCTGGCCTGCGGCGAGGCAATGGGCGACATCCTCGACCTGCGGGGCACGGTCTTCGCCCGTAGCCACCTGCCCGCGGACTGGGCGATCGCCGATGCCCGCGAGCCGGAAACGCCGCCGCTCACCCCGGCCATGGCACAGTCGCTGACCCGCGAGCAAATCGCCCTGCGGCTGCCGGATTACGAGCAGGTCAAGACAGACCCCGTGTATTACGCCCATGCGGCCCGGCTGGCCCAGCTGGAAGCCAATCCGGGCAATGCCCGGCCACTGGTGCAGCGCCACGGCAACCGCGAGGTCTGGCTCAACCCGCCGCCCATCCCCTTAAGCACGCCCGAGCTTGACCGGATGTTCGAGCTGCCCTACGCCCGGCGGCCGCATCCAAGCTATGGCGAGGCGTCTATCCCGGCCTTCGAGATGATCAAGCACTCGGTCAATATCATGCGCGGCTGCTTCGGCGGCTGCAGCTTCTGCTCGATCACCGAGCACGAGGGGCGAATTATCCAAAACCGCTCGGTCGAGTCCATCCTGCGGGAAGTCGAGGCCATTCGCGATCAAACGCCCGGCTTTACCGGCATTATCACCGACCTCGGCGGGCCCACGGCGAATATGTGGCGCCTGCATTGCAAGGATCCGGCGGTGCAGGCCCGCTGCCGGCGGCTGTCCTGTCTGTATCCGGGGATTTGCGCGAATCTCGAGACCGACCAGCATCCCCTGATCGATCTATACCGCCGGGTCAGCGCCCTGCCCGGCATCAAGCGCGTCTTTATCGCCTCCGGGCTGCGCTATGACCTCGCCATCGAAACGCCGGCCTATGTCAAAGAGCTGGTGACCCGGCATGTCGGCGGCTATCTCAAAATCGCGCCGGAGCATACCGAACCCGGCCCGCTGAGCAAAATGATGAAACCCGATCTGCGGTCATACCAGCGCTTTCGCGAACTGTTCGAGCGCTATTCCAAACAGGCCGGCAAGGAACAATACCTGATTCCTTATTTCATCGCCGCCCATCCCGGCACCACCGACAAAGACATGCTCCATCTCGCCCTGTGGCTCAAGCGCAACCATTATCGGCTCGATCAGGTGCAGGCCTTTTTGCCGACGCCCATGGCGGTCGCCACCACCATGTACCACACCCAGCGCAATCCGCTGCGCCGCATCCGTCGCGACGGCGACAAGGTCTATATCCCGAAGGGCCAGCGCCAGCGGCGCCTACACAAGGCCTTTCTGCGTTACCACGACCCGGAAAACTGGCCACTGCTGCGCGAGGCCTTAAAGCGCCTGGGCCGCGCCGACCTGATTGGCAACGGCAAAAAGCATCTGGTACCGAGCTACCAGCCCCGCGGCACCGGCAAACAGCCAGAAGGGGTGCGCACGCCAAAGGGCAAGCCCTACCGCAAGAACAATCCACCGCGCACCGCCTCGCAAAAGGGTTGATAAACCGTTAAGACCGGTAGGGTACGCATCGCGTCCCTTTCCCTTAGTGGTGTAGTGTTGTAGTTGTAGGGTGGATGAGCGAGAGCGAAATCCACCGTTGGTCGCACGGGCATTGGTGGACTGCGCTGCGCTTGTCCACCCTACCTGGCTAATGTAGGGCGGGTTTTAACCCGCCCCGCCGAGCCTCCAGGCAGACGCCGCGGTCGGCTGAAACCGACCCTACCCCACGCCGTCGGGCGGGTTTTAACCCACCCCGCCAAGCCTCCAAGCAAGCGCCGCGGTCGGTTAAAACCGACCCTACCCCACGCCGTAGGGCGGGTTTT
>CAYFSA010000127.1:0-8231 GCA_964345605.1 uncultured Ectothiorhodospiraceae bacterium | reverse complement strand
GTGGGAGATTGATAGAAAATAGCCTGTGTGGCTATTCCCGTTAGCTTAGGCATGGATATCTACAATGACGATGGTAATGTTGTCATGACAGCCACGTTCTAAGGCCAAATTCATTAAGTTGTCGCAAGCTTGCCGGCAGCTGTCTTGTTGCAACATTGTTTCGATTTCTTGATCAGCTAATTCTTTGGTCAGGCCATCAGTGCATAGTAACAAACGATCAGAGGGATAAAGGTCATACATGCAGCCGTCAATTTCCAAATTATTGTGTTGGCCGACGGCCCGGGAAATGATATTGGCATTGGGATGCTGTAAAGAGTCGGCGGCAGCAAGGCTGCCGTGCGCGACCATCTCTTCAACCTCGCTATGATCACGAGTCAATCTTGAGAGCTTATGGCGGCGCAGACCATAAATGCGGCTGTCGCCAGCCCATAAGCAGATGCATTGTTGGGCCTGTGCAATCAATGCGGCAACCGTACTGCCGATGACGGTAGCGGGTCCGATCTGACTGGCCATGGCGACAAGTTGTCGGTTGGCATCGAGCATGGCATGGCGAACGGTCTCGGCTAATGATTGGGATTGTGGGGGTAGAGCGGCTTTGATGGTGTCGACAAGGAGTCGACTGCCGGTGTCACCATGCGCATGGCCGCCCACACCGTCTGCCACGACCCACAGGCCGGTTTCGGGATCGGCGAGAAATGCATCCTGGTTGACATCACGAACGCATCCGGGATGTGTCGCGCCGGCTGAAGTAAAGTGATAACGGTTGTGATCAACCATGTCATTATTTCATCGATACGATAAATTGACTCAATCGGCAGGGGGCCGGCTTATGCTGAACTCAGGCGCCGGTACTGCTGTTTGTTCGTCGTCTGGTTCCAGACAATCAAGCATCGACCAAAACTGTTCAGCCTCAGGCATTCCCTGATATAAACGCAGGCAGCTCGGGACATAGTTTGAGCCCTCGGTCCACCACAGTGAAAAACTGCCCAAATAAGTCTGTACAAAATAACTCAGCAGAGGGTTTGATGCTGCTGAAACTTCGCCAGCGGGCAATACCATCGACAAGCGTGTGAACGGTCCCTCATTGTTTATTTGTAAGGGGCTAGTTTTACTTGTCGTTACAGTACCCATGGAGAATGGCATTGCGGCCAGCCGCTGGGCGAACTCATCGGCAGTTACTTCGTCTTCTTCAAGTAGGTTCAGCATAGCCGCTTCAATGGCGGCCAACCATTCTTTGGCGCAAATGGCTGCATGCCACAGACATACATCCGTATGCAAATCAATGGTAACCGTCAAGGGAAAATACCGGCCAACCCGGTCGATACTCGGCATCATGACCCCCAGCCGGGCGGGACCACACAGACCTGTGGCCAGGCCAAATCGCCAAATAGGTGCGCTCAGGTAGCATTCTAACCATTGCGAGCCCAATTGAACGCGGCTGCTCGCCATGCCGGACTGCAGCCAGTGGTCCCAGCAATCGATCATTGGCTTGTCGAGCTGGCGACTAACGAAGTCGCCATGAGCGGGAAGCTTGCCATAGAAGCCGGCACATTTGGGTGCGTTCGCGTTCATCAGAGCGTCTTCGGGCAGGTGAATTGGCGGATTTCCTCCATGCCAAACGGCGTCAGCACACTGAAGGCACGCAGCTCGAAACGAATAGTGTGCTGCTGGACAGACAGGTTAACAGGAAAACGATCGATTCCGGGCTGTAAGCGACGTGGATTGACCAGTCTATAAAAGGCCCATTGCCCGCTATGGGCCGCTTCATGAACTTCTCCTGCAGTCGTTGTTACCTGCATGGTTAACTGTCCCGAGACGGTTGGGCCGGGCCATTCACCATCAATCGCCACTGGCTGGGGCGTTGTGAATGTGAAATGCTGGCCGCCAAACCGTAAATCGAACTGAGCCAGCGCCGGGTCCAATGGCTCTGGAATCAGTGAAAAGCGAACCTTGACAGCTTTGCCGCCTTGCGGGAAGAAGGCCTGCTGAATACTGTTAGCACGTTGAAATTGCTGCAGCGAGTCATCACTGAGACCTAATTTCAACTGGGCCGATTGCCGCCATCGCCATGGCTTGCTTGATAGGTCGACAAAGGGCTCAAGATGCTCATGGAAAAAACGATCCAGCAGGCCTTGTTCGCCAAAGATTTCGCCGAAATCACGCAAGTTGACTTCTCGCCGAGCCTCAGGGTTAAACGGATAACGGTTGTTCACCATGCGCTCGCATAACGGGCCGACCCGGGCCTGGTAAATTTCGTTGAGGCGCTGACTGGTGTTTCCCAAGGCGACGGTTTGGGCCCCGGTCGCGATTTGTCGCAGCCAACGTCGGACGGGATCGGGATGCCGGGCGGCTTCAGTGCGTAAGCGCTGGAAAATGTCTTGTTGAACCGATGTGTCCGGGCGAACACTGAAACCACTGGCGGGTTCCAGAAGGGACAAATCGCTATATAAAGCAGTCAGCAGCCGCTGAATCCTGTCAATGTCGCCAGCCCCCTTGGAGGCGTCAACCACGCGCTGCAGCAGATCGAAATGGCGCTCGACCCGTTTCGGGGGAATATCGGTAGCCGCCGCATCAAAGCCGCCGCGACGGGCCTCGCCGATCATGCTGGCAAGGAATGGATTCTGCCGGCTTAATTTTTTCAGGCCCATGTCCGCCAAGCCTTCGGTCCCTTTGGGCAGGCGGGTGAGCATGGTATTGTCAGCGAGGGTGTTGAGGAGTTTTTTGATCGGTGAGTCCAGGCGAATCAATTGGCCGGTCACCCGGATTGCCTGCTGCAGATCGCTGAATGGGACGATGTCCAGTTGCGCTAGCGTATTGTCCCAGCGCTGAATATAGTCATCGATATACAAAGCAAGGACATCGTTTTCCAGGGTGCTCAATTGCCCCTCGATGATCGCCGACAGTTCATCGCCATAGACCCATGCTTCCTGCTTGAAAGCACCGATTAGCTTGAGACTCTGCGGCTGAAAGAGCTGGTAGAAACCCCGGTAGGTAAACAAGCCGGGGATGGCGATGGCGTCGCGATTGCGGGTCGCCGGTGTGAAAACCGTGTCGGCATGCTGCCCGGCTAGCGTTTCGAAGGTTAGCGGTTGTGACTCCCGGACAGCCGGAACGTATTGTAAACGGCCATAAACCAGCTCGGCCAAGGGCTGTTGCTCGAGGCGTTCCCTGACCTGCTTGACCAAACGGCGATTGGGGTCAATCGGTGTAATTAACGACCGCTCTAGCAAATAGCTCAGGTGCTCGGCCAAGCGTTGCTGCATTGCTCTTGCGGTGGGCATTTGCTCGGCCCAGGTCGAGGTTGCCCAGAGTCGAAAAAGCCTGGCATCCATATGGGCTGGATCGACCAGCATGAGATAGAGTTTGAGCAACTCATACTGCAAAGGTGGCGTTTTGGCCGCTACCAATTGTTCCTGTAATGTCGTGGCCAAGGCGGGCACGAGTAGCACGTTAAGGGTGCGTTGATAGGCATCGTGGGTTGCCTTGGCGATCCCGCCGCCACGATATAAACCAAAACGCATCGACCATGGCGGTGAATCCGTGGTCTGGGTTACTTCATCCAACGTGGCCCGCAGCCCATCCAAGCGCGTCAGGAGATCCTCGTATTCAGCGGGCAGCTCGATTGTGGCATCCTGGCGGTTGGTATAGTGTTGTAGCTGGGTTTGCAGCTCGGTCGTAAAGGCTTTGTTCTGGGTGAAACTCGTGGTCCAGACCAAAACGGCGCCTATGGTGAGCAACAGGATGGCCGCATAAGCACCGCGGGTCAGCCATCGCATGCGACGCTCGGCTTGGCGATTGGTGCTGGCAAGGTTGCGCTCGGGGAAAATGACCGCTCGGAGCAAATCCGTGATGAAATAACTTTTGCCACGGCCGCTGTTGCTGCCTTGCTGGGGCTGTTCGAGACCGAACGAGGCTGCCATGCTGCCGATTAACCGGTCAATGGGTGTGCCTTCCTGGGTGCCGCTGGAAAAATATACCCCCCGCAGCATGATCGGTTGTTCAAACCGTGATTCCTGGAATACCTCGTGTAAAAAACGCTCAATGGGTTCCCGAATTGAGGCGAATTGTTGCGGAAAGGCTAAAATTAATGCGCGCCGAGTATGATCGCGTTCGCTATTGAGCCGCCAATGTAGGCGGTTGGTCAGGCGCTCGTGAAGCAAGTCGAATTCTTGTCGAAAGCGTGCCGTGTAAGCGCTGGCATCTGCTTGCAGGGGAAAGGTGGTGCCCCATACTTGATGGCGTTCTTCACGGCCCAGGTCATCGAAGAATTGCACGAATCCTGATAATAAATCGGCCTTGGTCAAGAGCAGATAAATCGGTATCGAAATGCCCAGTTGGTCGACGAGCTCCTGCAGACGGCGGCGTATGGCCCGATAGTGGTGGGCCAGGGCCGCCTCATCCAGCGTCATCAAATCGGCCAGACTAAAGGCAACAATGGCGCCATTGATCGGACGGCGCCGGCGATATTTGCGTAACAGCTCAAGAAAACCCGACCAGGCGGCGCTATCGACAGCCGCTTCACTATCCTGGGTGGTGTAACGGCCGGCAGTGTCGATCAGGACCGCTTCGTTGGAAATCCACCAGTCGCAGTTACGTGTGCCGCCGATGCCCGGCAGAATGCCGGCGCCCTGTCCAAAGCGCTCGGCCAGCGGAAAATCGATCCCGGATTGGGCTAAAGCGGTGGTTTTGCCGCAGCCTGGCGGACCGATCAAGATATACCAGGGCAATTCATAGAGGCTGCTGGCACCCTTGCCGCGTTTGCCGCCCGGTTTACGCAGCAGGGTCACGGCTTGCTCGAAGCGCGCCTTGAGGGCCTGTTTTTCCGCCGTTGCTGCGGTGGTCTTGGCGGCCGTGCCAGGGGACGCTTGTTGCTCCGACTCTGCCATGCCCTCGATGAGTTGGCGATCGGCCCGGCGTGCTCGGGCTTGCCGCCACAGCAATGCGGCAAGCCACAGCAAGGCAAGCAGTAGAATGGCTACCAGTCGGGCTAGCGGCGAGGCCAGGAAACGGTGCTCGGCAAACGCCAGGAAAGGTCCAATCAACCAAATGAAAACAGCACTGGCAGCGAAGCCGAGCGTAGTGAGCACCCAGGGTTTGCCGAGCATACGGAAAAATTTTTTCACGTCAGGGTTTCCTGCTCGAATAAAATAATCTCGACACGGCGGTTGCGCGCCCGATTCTCGGGGCTGTCATTCGGCGCTACCGGCTCGGTATCGGCCCTGCCCTCGGGGGTCATGCGCTTAGGGTCGCTCAAATGTTGCGCCAAGGCTTGCATTACATTGACGGCTCGGGCGCGCGATAACTCCCAGTTGGACGGAAACTGCAGGGTATGAATCGGGACATTGTCGCTGTGACCGATGACCCAGATTCTGCCTTCAACCTGATCAAGTGCCTTACCAATGCGTTCAAAAATCGGTAAAAAGCGTTTCTCCACATGGGCACTGCCCGAACGGAACAATGAATCGGCATTGATCCGGATCTTGGATTTCAAGCCGTCTTGTTCAACGGTTAGGAGATTCAGTTCGATTTCGGGTTTGAGAATGTCGTGTAGTTGCAGTTTGGAAACTTGGGGGGCCGGCGGCGGCTCGGCGGCAACAGCCGTGGTGAGTTCCATCGCCGGCATGGCCAAGCGGTCGCGGCCCAAGCGCGACAGCGTATCGAACACCGGATAACTCGCGTCACTCAATGCCAAGCGGAATGCCAGGTACATGCTTAATAATAAGGCTGCGGCAACCATAGCAAGCACCCATAGCGGCATAAAGCCGGACAGATGCCCCGCCTCACTGGTCACGCCGCGCCAGTGCGGTGCCAATTCCCGGTCACTATCGCCTTGCTGTCGGCGGATGATACTGGACAAGTCGTCCTGGATTTCATCCAGCCGCGATCGCCCGCGGTCGAGCACACGATACTTACCCTCAAAGCCCAGCATCAAACACACAAAAAGCAGTTCTAGTAACGGTAAACAACGTGCGGGTTGTTGTTTGGCCTGATCCAGAATGGCAAAAAAGCGGTCCCCTCCCCAGGTTTCATTGAAGAAAGTGCTCAATAAGCTTTGTTCCTGCCATTGGCTTTCACTGCCCCAAGGCGTGTTCAATGCCGCTTCGTCGATAAAAGTGCATAAGGCGTATCGGGCATCGTTGATTAACGGGGCCGTCTGAGGGTGTTGCGAGACCTGCTCAAAGCGGGCCAGCTCGGCGATAAAATGCTGGCGCAGACCGGCGATATCAGGATAGCTCACGGTGTTGCGAATTTGGGTGACCAGGACCAGTAAGGCTGTGGCAGACTGGACTAAGGTATGCGAGCCATGCCCCGTTACCGCAATCGGTGGCGCGGGGGGCTGCGGCCCTTGCCGTTGTGGCATGGGCCGCAGCGAGGGGCTTCCGGCACGTCTGCCGGGACTTGGGCGGATAATGGTTGCCGAGGGATCCTGGGAAAAATCACCCCGAGTATTGTCTTCAGCAGTCATGTCTGGTTACTCTCTGATCGCCCAAAACTCCATGGACAGTCCTGGGAATTCACCACTGACGTGTATAGCGAACCCCCCGGAATTATGCAATTGCTGCCAGTATTCACTGGCGCGATCGAGCTCGAAATACACTGATCCGCTCCGAAATGGCAATTGCCGCGGGGCGACCGGCAAAGGCCGCAGGAGAATGCCCGGTAAGGCATAATTGACCAGATCCCTGATTTTTTCGACCGGTCCGATTTTGACCTGGGTGGGAAAGCCCCGGCGCAGCTCTTCGACCGCCATGTCGGCCCGCACAATCAGGCAGAAATTGGCATCCACCAGCAGTTTGCGATCAAACACCGAGGCGACGCGAACCCCGTATTTGCGTTCCTGCAGGGGAATCGGGATAGCGTTGCGGTCCAGCACCATGCTCAAGGCTTGCCGCAATTCCCGCAGAACCGGCTCGAACGTGGCCTGCAGATCCGCATGACGATAAGACGGCAAAGTCTCGGGGCGTTTGTCGGCTCGGGTAAAGGTGGCAAATTCACCGGCTATAGCAATCAGGGTTTCGTATACGGCCAGCGGATGTAGCCCACCGCAGTCGGCATAATGGCCTATTATCGGCAGATAGCGATTGACCGCTTGCAGTAGCATGAAATCGGAAATTTCGGTATTGCCCCCGCGGCCTGCTTCGACCACGCGCCCTGCCAGGGCTTCGCAGCGATGACGAAGTAATTGATGGAGTTCATTAATCATGCTCGCTAGCGCCGGCGCTGTATCACAATCGATGACACTGGGGATATAGCTGTCATCGAGCACGATTTGGCGATTGCTGCGTGTTTCGATTATGCGGGCCAGACCGAGGCACGAAAAATCCCCACGTTCATCGTCACTGGTCAGAAGCCGGAGTTGCAGGCTGGAAACCGTAATACTAGCTGGAGTGCTTTGTTCAGCGCTCACATCGCGCACTTCCACCTCGGTCATTTGCTGACGAGCGGGGGTAAGCGAGCCTTCATGAGCGATTTCAGTAACACCCTCACGGCGGATGGGCAAGCCTAAGTAGATCAGCATGTCATGGGTGTTTTCCGGAATGTCCAGGGCTGGCGGGGGGGCGTCGTGTTTGGGTAACGAGAACGGTGTGCCGTCAGGAAAAATCCCGCTTGCCTGGGCAATGGCGAATTTACCGGATGCCAGCTGATCCTGATCGACTCGCAATTCAGTCAGTCCCCAACCGAAGGTATTTAACGCGCCACAACGCTTGTCGAGCAAATGTTCGAAGTATCTTGCTTGTTGCTGGAAATGTTGGGGCCGAAGGAACATGCCTTCCGACCATACGACTCTGCCGACCCAGGACATGGACGCGGACCTGACTGGTTAGTGGTTAGGAAAGAGCAAAACGCAGCTCTATTCGTTACTCATTAGGCATATAGGCTTGGTTGTGGTCGCTTGCAGCACTGCTACGCATCATGCTGAATGGTCCTCGGACCACTGCGCTGATAACAAGCGAATCTGTTCCTCGTAGGCACGCACAAAATCGGCCCCGAAGATACCTTGGAAATCATCATTGGCACTGGCTTTGAACGCTTCGTAGAACTGTTTATAACATTTCCAGGGTTTATTGCCGAGACCGAGGCTGCTGAGCTTGTCCTGGGCTTTGCATTTCGCTTCGATGGCACCGGGCTCAAAGCGCTCCAACAGACATTCGAATGCAGCTCGCATACCCGCAACAACGGCCATTTCATGGGATTTTATGTCCTGCATGGCCTCAGCAAATGCGGCTTCC
>CAYFSA010000126.1:0-8304 GCA_964345605.1 uncultured Ectothiorhodospiraceae bacterium | reverse complement strand
GCACTGGGGCAGCGCCAACCCGCTGCAATCGAGGTGAGTGGACTAACTTAAATTCAGCCTAAAACTGTCCTGGACTTGGGGTCCACTTCAATTTCTAGCCCGACTTGAGCCATAACCGTTGTAAACTCAGCACTTGTTCGCAGGCGCTAGGAATGGCTGCTGTCACTTGGGGGGTGCAGGACGTTCCCCAATCCACCTGAGCGGGTTGAATACCGACCAATGCCCGCCGGCTCGGTAACTGGCCGGTCAACGCAACCATACCCATCAATTCGGTCAAACCGACTTCATGGACGCTGCGTTTGCCGCCACGAGCGAGAAAAGCGTCCATAGCGTCGGTTTCGAATACGCGGATCGTGCCGGGCTCGGCATGCAGCTCGGCGGCATCGATGACGATCAACTGCTGGCAATCGCCAATGGGACCGGCGAGGGTGAAGCTGAGGGTACCGCCGTCCAAACAGGACACTCCATCCGGTACGTCCATTTCTTGCAGCGCTTGAATCACTCGTACCCCCGCACCTTCATCGCTTAGCAGCGTGTTGCCGATGCCCAACACCAGGGTTTGGACCGTTGGTCGGTCAGTTTCAGCCATTTAAGTAGAAGCCCTCATGAATTGGATTGACTTTTATATCAACTAATGCTAATACTCTAATATTCGCATGACTACTTGAATAATTGATTGAGTCGAGTGCGAATGCCCGCAACGAATTGGTTTTGAGGGATAGCTATCATCCCGAAATCAAAAAGGAGGCCGAGGAACAGATTAAGGGCTGCCACCCGCTGTACCTCACCTCCCGACAGCAACTGGATTTAGGGGAGTAATCGTATGAAATTCCTGGCGACCTTGAAAGAACTGACTTTCTCTGAAATCGTTTCTATTCTGGCAGTAACGCTCGTGCCGTTATTCATTGCCTACCTCGTCATCGCCTGAGCGGGATCGTCCTGGCGTAGGCAAGTAGGGCCGGTGTCAACCGGCCCCTTGCCTCATTCAATGAGTACCGCATTAAATGAGACTGTTCCAGTAAAGTAGGGTGGCTTTCAATCGAGCCTAGCAGGTGGGTTGAAACCCGCCCTACCTGACCTTTACCTGCAGCATCTCCTCGCCCTCCGGATCGGTCAGATGGACCGCACAGGCTAGACAGGGATCGAAGCTGTGAATGGTCCGCAGCACTTCCAAAGGCTGCTCGGCATCGGCCAGGACATGACCTTCCAAAGCGGCTTCGTAAGGACCGCGCTGGTCGGCGCCATCACGCGGGCCGGCATTCCAGGTGCTCGGCACCACCGCCTGATAATTGGCGATCTTGCCGTCCTCGATGACCACATAGTGAGTCAACGCACCGCGTGGCGCTTCCATGGAGCCGACGCCTTGCGCTTGCTTGGGCCAGGACTTTGGATTCCACTTGTCGTCATTGAAGACTTGGGTATCGCCCTCGCGGAAATTCTCCAGCAGCTGATCGAACCAGCCCTGCATTTCATGCACGATGAATTTTGTTTCCAGGGTGCGTGCGGCGGTGCGGCCCATGGTGGAGTACAGGGCCGAGACCGGCAGATCGAGCTGGTTCAGGGTGTCATCGACCATTGATTTCATTTGTTCATGGCCGGTGGCGTAAAGCATCAGCGTGCGTGCCAGCGGACCGACTTCGACTACCTGACCCTGCCAACGCGGCGACTTCAGCCAGGAGTAGTCTTGCTCGATATCCAGTTCCTTATAGGGCGGTTCCGGCCCAGTGTAATTAAAGGTCGTCTCGCCATTGTACGGATGCAGGCCGGCCGATTTGCCGTTGGCATAGCTGTACCAGGAATGGCTGATGAATTCCTGAATCTGATCTTCAGCATGCAGGTCCACTGGCTGCATTTGTGACAGATCGCGATTCAGGATGACCCCGTTGGGGATCAGATAGCTGCTGGCATCACCATAGCCTTTGGCGGGAAAATCCCCGCAGCACATGAAATTGCCAATGCCCTCGCCCTGTTCGAACCAATCCTTGTAATAGCCGGCGATTGCCAAGGTATCCGGCACATAGACTTGATCGACAAAGGTCTGCATTTCACGGATGATGTTACGAATCCGTTCCAGGCCGATGACATCCAGGGCAGTGCCCGCTTGTTTGCCGGATTCCAGGCTGACCGCACAGGGCATGCCGCCAACGACCAGATTGGGGTGTGGATTGCGTCCGCCGAAAATGGCATGCAGCCGCGCGACATCGCGCTGCCAGCTCAAGGCATCCATGTAATGTGCCACGGCCATCAGATTGACTTCCGGCGGCAGCTTGTATTCAGCGTGACCCCAGTAACCGTTGGCGAAAATGCCGAGCTGCCCGCTTTCGATGAATCTTTTCAGCTGCTTTTGCTGCTCGGCGAAATAGCCGGGCGAGGATTTGGCATACTCGCTGATGGATTGGGCCAATGAGGACGTTTTCTTGGGATCGGCATCCAAGGCCGAGACGACGTCGACCCAATCCAGGGCATGCAGATGATAGAAATGCATCACGTGGTCATGGACATATTGCGAGGCGACCATGAGATTGCGGATCAGCTCGGCATTCGGCGGAATCTTGTAATCCAACGCGTCTTCCACGGCGCGCACCGCGGCCAGGCCATGTACCAGGGTGCAAACCCCGCAGATACGCTGGGCAAAGGCCCAGGCATCGCGCGGATCGCGGCCGAGCACGATGGTTTCGATACCGCGCACCGAGGTCCCCGCCGAATAGGCTTGATTGATGCGGTTGCCATCCATCTGCGCCTCGATGCGCAGATGGCCTTCGATACGAGTAATAGGATCGACTACAACGCGTCCGGTCATGCCGCGGCCCCCTCTGCGTTAATAGCGGCAGGCGCCTTGGCGTCCTCATCCAAGTGTTCGGCTACCAGCTCCAGCAGACTGTGCACGGATTTATCCCAGCGATTTTTGTACTTGCCCGCCTCGAAATTCAGTCGACAGCTCGCGCAGCTGACCACCACGCCCTCGGCACCGGTCTGCTCGACCTGCTCGAGTTTGATCTTGAAGGCCTTATCGCGCAAATCCGTGGCGCGCTGGAACAGGAAGATTCCCGCCCCGCCGCCGCAACACCAATTGAAGGTCTGGTTGGCCGGCATTTCCTCGAGATCGGCATCCATCGCCTTGAGTACCGAGCGCGGCTCCTCGAAAGCACCGCCGCGACGACCGGTTTTGCAGGGATCGTGGAAGGTGATCTTTTCTTCCAGAGGTTTCATTTTCAATTGCCCCGAACGGGCATTGCGACCAAGAAATTCGGACATGTACAGCATCTCGAACGGTAGCTCGTTGCCTTGGACCATCGGATTCCAGCGCAGGGCCGGATAGGCATGGCCGCATTCGGCGATCACCAGGGTCTTGGCGCCGGTTTGCTTGGCGGCTTCCAGGATGCTGTCGGCCTGCCGTTTCCATAACCCCATGTCGCCGGATAGCAGACCGAAATTGGCGGCCTCGAAGCCATCGCTGCGGATGGTCCAGTCAATGCCGAGATGGTTCATGACCTTGGCGGTGGCCAGCAGACCGTTGCCGTTCATCACCAGATCGACTGCCGAACTGAGGACCATGACGTCGGCTTTTTCCTTGTCCAGCGGGATGTCTATGCCTTCGCTTTCTTTGATGGTCTTGGCGAGCGAGTGCAGGACCTCCGGTGAGGAGCCGAATACCGTGCCCATTTCGCGCTGTTCATGGGCGACCGCGGCCATTTCTGCCGGCACCAGCTCCGCGGCGACCAAAGCGGTGCGCTGACGGTGAACCAATGAGGCGATGTCAATGCCCATCGGGCAGACCGTGGTACAGCGGCCGCATTCTGAGCAGGAATCGTAGACCAGCTCTTGCAGGTCTTCGAGCTCCTGCAGGGTGACCTTGTGTTTGATCAGCTGATACCACCAGCGGAAGGGCCCGACCTCGCGGCGATAAATGCGGCGATACAGTTCCATTTTGCGTAAGGGGACATATTTGGTGTCCTGGGTGCCCTGGAAGAAATGGCAAGCCGAAGCGCATTGCCCGCAGCGGATACAGCTTTCCAGCCAGACCGCCTCATTGGCATGGGTTTCGTTGACCAAGGTGGTGATGGCACGGTCGACCCGTTCCGCATCGCTGTACTTGGGTTTGGGTGCCATGGCCGGCAAGCTTTTGAGCTGCTGGGCAAAGCCTTGATAGACCTGATCAAATGTAGGGAAGGTCGGCATCCCGACAGCGGAGGTATTCATATCCGGACTCCTTTACTGGCATAAGCGACGCCGCTTTGGGCGCGGGAGAAGACAAACCAATAGGCGTGCATGAGTTTGCTGAACGGGAACCAGATTAAGAGTAATTCCGCGCTGAGAATATGGACGGCGAGCAAGGTTTCGTAGCGCATGCCCAAGCCGAAGTGGGTGAAGGCCATCAGCCCGGTCAGCAGGGGCAGGGCGACGACGAACCAGGTGGCGTAATCACTCCAATTGGAGCAATAGACCGTGCGATTGCTCAGGCGCCGCAGGATCAGCGCGATAAACGACAGCAAGGCAATGGCACCCAGGCCAACACCGATGGTATTGGGCAGTCCAGGCCAGCTCAGGCCGGTAATGCTGTGAATGAACTCGATATGCGGCACGATCCCGATCACCACTCCCAGGGTGGCGATGTGGAAGATGTAGGCCATCACGGTTTGATAGCGGGTGGCGGTCATAAATTCGGTATGCGGCCAGGCCCGGCTGAATACTGTGCGATAGCCTTTGAAATTAGCGAATACATCGCGGGGGGCGGATAAATCCGCCGGTCGGGACAATATCAAAACGCCCAGCAGACGCCATAAAGTACCGGCGATAAAAATGATCAATGCCCACTGCAAAGCAGGGCCGCGGGCAAATTCAAGCAAACTCATGGCATACGCCTCCTCTCCAACGTCGAAATATCAATGAGTCCCTGGGTGGCTTGGGTTTGGCGTCCGGGCCGGTATCACCCCGCTAAAACAATGGGTGGGTATTATTCTTCTTGCTCGGTTTCCTTTTGCTTTTCGGCATGTTGCCGGC
The DNA here is from genome assembly GCA_964345605.1 of uncultured Ectothiorhodospiraceae bacterium. Classification (GTDB taxonomy): domain Bacteria; phylum Pseudomonadota; class Gammaproteobacteria; order CAYFSA01; family CAYFSA01; genus CAYFSA01. The sequence continues at coordinate 3,303 of CAYFSA010000126.1, read as the reverse complement.
GCCGGGCCAACAGGCCGGAGCCGAAGCCGATCGCCGCCCCCGCGGCGGCGGCCGCGCCGATAGTAACCCCCGGATTGATCTGGGCGCGGGCTACGGACTCGTAAATGCCGCCCTGATCCCAGAAATCCGGCTCAGAGCAGCCGATGCAGCCATGCCCGGACTGAATCGGGAAGCTGGCGCTCTGGTTCCATTTCAAAGTGGCGCAGGCGTTATAGGCGATGGGTGCCTTACAACCAAGCTTGTACAGGCACCAGCCCTTGCGGGCGCCTTCGTCGTCGAAGGTATGGGCGAATTGACCGCGGTCGTAGAAAGGCCGACGATAGCAGCGATCGTGGATATTCTCGCCAAAAAAGGCTAGCGGCCGGCCTTTGTTATCGAGCTCGGGCAAGCGGCCGAGGGTCAAGAAATGGGCAATGACGCCGGAAATCGCCAGCGGCATGGGCGGACAGCCGGGCAGATTGACGATGGGTTTGTCGGTAACCAGATCAGCCACCGAGACCGCCTGGGTCGGGTTGGGCTTGGCCTTCGGGATGCCGCCGTAAGCCGCGCAGGTACCCACGGAAATGATCGCAGCGGCATCCTTGACCGTATTCATGAGCATGGTCTTGTTATCGATGCCGGCAATGGTGGAGGTGCCCGGCATCATTGGGATAGAGCCATCGACAATGACGATATACTCACCCTTGTGGGCGTCCATGGCGTGCTCGCGGGCATGTTCGGCGGCATGCCCGGAGGCGGCCTGTAAGGTATGGTGATAATCTAGGGAAATGAAATCGAAAATCAGGGATTCCAGCGACGGGGCATGCGAGCGCAACAGGGCTTCGGTGCAGCCGGTGCATTCCTGAAAAGACATCCATATGACGGAGGGGCGTTTGGCATTGCCGAGGGATTCGGTCATCTCCGCGATAGTGCTGGCGGGCAGGGTCAGCATCGCGCCCACAGTGGAACAAAATTGCAAAAAAGTGCGGCGACTGACGCCGTTTCTTTGCATTGATTCGCCAATCGTTTCGCTCGAGGCCATGCGTCGACTCCTTAGGTAGGTAGCAACATTTGATGTTGTTGTTTAGTGGTAGACTGTAGTTAACGCGGCGCGGAACGTCTATTGACAAACGTCAAGGCTTGGTTGTCAAGCTTTATTCAATTATAACGGCAAATTCTTTATAACTAATTGATGTTTAGTAGTTTAAGAGTTGCTGGTATGGTATTTTAGTAATTATTCAATTGTATGGTTTGTTGCTTATTCAGTAGCATGGTAAATATTGAAATCGCTTGATAAAGCAAAAAGCGCAAGCATTATTTTATTTTTACAAAAATCCGGTTACTTTTAGAAAGGTCTGGGTGAGTTGCCGTTGCTGAAAGGCTTGCTGACAGGTTTATATCCACCGGTTTGTGCCTTGTGCGGTGCTGCCGGGGGAGAAGGTTTGGATATTTGCCAAGGGTGTCATGATGAGCTGCCAGTGATGCCGGCGGGTTGTCCGTTGTGTGGCGCGCCGACCGGCGCTCACGCAACCGTGTGTCTGCGCTGTGCCGTGCATCCGCCACCGGTTGAACGCAGTCTGGCCGTATTCGACTATGTCCCGCCACTGAGCCCGCTGATTACTGCCTTGAAATTCAATGGCCGCCTGGCCAATGCCCGCTTGCTCGGTCAGTTATGGGCGCGGCAACTTGGCCCGCGTTTGATAAATGAGCCTCGAGCTGCGCTTTTGCCTGTTCCTTTGCATCCCCGACGGCTGCGCGAACGGGGGTTCAATCAAGCGCTCGAGCTGGTGCGGCCCCTGGCGCGCCGGCTGGATTGGCCGTTGTATCTGCAGGCGGTCAGGCGAATCAAGCCGACGGCGCATCAAATTGGCTTGTCCATGGATGAGCGTCGGGCCAACCTGCGGGCGGCCTTCGAGGTCATGCGCTTGCCGGGCAAGCGGGTCATCATTGTTGATGACGTCGTTACTACGGGGGCGACTGTGTATGAGCTCGCCCGTATGCTGCGTCGGGCCGGTGCCGAACATATCGAAGTTTGGAGCTTGGCGCGCACGGTGCAGCAGGGCCAAGCATGACTGGCTGATGATCGGTTATCATAAGCGCTCTGCAATGACTGCAAAGTGGTGTCGTTATGTTGATCCTGCCCGGCCCGGCCGCTCATTCCACGTACCGCCTGACTGCCCTGCGCCAGCAGCTGCAGGCGTTGTGCCCGGATATTACCGAGATTCAAGCGCAATTCCTGCATTACGTGGCTGCCGATGCGTTAACAGCGCACCAGCAAGCGATCCTTGAACGGTTGCTGGATTACGGCGAGCCTTTGCGGGAGGGGGCGCTGGACGGTTGGTCCCTTTGGGTGATTCCGCGGCTCGGCACGATTTCACCCTGGTCCAGCAAGGCAACGGAAATCGCTCAGCGCTGCGGCCTTAGCGGGGTCAAGCGCATTGAACGCGGGGTGCTCTATCGGCTGGCCAGCGCTGCGCCGATCGACAGCAGCTTGGCTGAGCAGCTCGTCGCCCTGTTGCATGACCGCATGACCGAGGTCGTGATCTGGGAGCCGTCGGCGGCGGAGCGGTTGTTTGCCGAGCACGAGCCGCGTCCCTTGCAGCGGTTGAGCCATCCCGAGGGGTTAACCGCGGCGCTCGATAAGGCCAATCAGACCCTGGGATTAGCCCTCTCATCGGCAGAAATCGACTATCTGGCCTGGCAGTATCAGGCTTTGGGACGGGCACCCACCGATGCCGAGCTGATGATGTTTGCCCAGGCCAATTCCGAGCATTGCCGGCATAAGATTTTTAATGCGCATTGGACCATCGATGGTGAGCCAGTGGCGCGCTCATTGTTCGACATGATTCGCCAAACCTATCGCGCGGCGCCGGCGGGCATCTTATCGGCCTATCAGGATAATGCCGCGGTCGTACAAGGGTGGCCGGGATACCGGCTGCGGCCGGATCCGCCGACCGCCGCCTATGCAGAAGTGAGCCAGGAGCTGGATTTGGTGATGAAAGTGGAGACCCATAATCATCCCACCGCCATTTCGCCGTTTCCTGGGGCGGCCACGGGGGCGGGTGGCGAGATCCGCGACGAAGCCGCTACCGGCCGGGGCGCCCGCAGCAAGGCCGGCTTGTGCGGGTTCACGGTCAGCAATCTGTGCCTGCCGACCTTGCCGCAGCCCTGGGAAGCGCATTGCGATTATCCGCCGCGCCTGGAGTCGGCACTCACGATCATGCTGGAAGGCCCGCTCGGGGCCGCGGCATTCAATAACGAATTCGGTCGCCCCAACCTGGCCGGTTATTTCCGAACTTATGATCAGGAGGTCCCTGGCGCGAA
>CAYFSA010000125.1:0-8400 GCA_964345605.1 uncultured Ectothiorhodospiraceae bacterium | reverse complement strand
TCAAGGCGATACCAAACAGCCGATGCCATTGGCGGATGCGGGCTTTCGGGTTCATCCTAACGTCTCGTTAGTTGATCGCCGTATTGCCGCTCTTACCCCAGTATATTTATTTAATTATCGTGTTGGCGCGGACCTCACGCCATGGTCTGAGTGCTGCCCAGTCAGGGTTCCAGTTGCAGGTCACTTGACCAATCAACAGCTGGCCCAGGGGTGGTTGATCCTGGTTGTTATCAAGCCGCTGATTGATGCCGCTTCCCTGCTCGGCGTGGCATTGCTGGTCCTGGGCGGTTTGCTATACACCGTTGGTGTCACCTTCCATCTGCAAAAACGCCTGCCTTTTCATAATGCGATCTGGCATGGATTTGTGCTGGTTGCGGCGGACTCCCACTTCATCGCGATCCTGATCGAGGTTGCCTAATTCTGTCCGTGGCAAGGGTTTTCTGATTTATGGGCGCCGAGATAAGGTCTTGGCAGCCATTAAATTTCAAGAAATGGTATTCAAGCCGGTACATCCAGGCATTGATTGGCGCCTTCCGTCAAGCCACTCCAAGGAGTGATGTCCAAATCGTATTGGCGCATAATCAAGGCCGCGATAAGTCCGCTCCATCCCGTTTGGTGAGCCGCGCCTAAACCGGTCCCGTTGTCGGCATGAAAGTATTCATAAAACAAATACAGATCGTGCCAGTGGGGATCATCCTGGAAGGGTTTATCCCGTTGGAGGGCGGGAATCCGCCCCACCTCATCCTGCCGATAAAGCTGGATGAGCCGCTCGCCGAGCCGCCGGGCAATGGCCTCAAGGGTAAGTGGATGGTCGGCCAGGCCGGGAACGGTCAGGGTAAAGTTGGGGCCGAGGAATCGATGAAATTTTTCCAAGGCCTGAATCAAGGCATAATTGATCGGCATCCAAAGCGGCCCGCGCCAATTCGAGTTACCTCCAAATAATCCGGAGGTGCTCTCGCCGGGCGTATATTCGATCAAGGCCTGGCCGATGCCTGGAATATAACCAAGATCCTGGTGCTCGGCATGCACCCGGCTCAAACTGCGGATGCCGTAAGGCGAGAGAAATTCATCTTCATTGAGCAAGCGCTTGAGGATGCGCGGCAGCATGCTATGATCCACCAGCGCTAGCAAATGTTCGCCACAGGCGTTTTCCCAATCGGGACAATTGCAGACATAGCTGCCCTGAAATTGACCGCCCTTGACGGTTTTGAGCACCTCGCGAAATCGAGGGGCATTGCTCAGCAAACGTTTATCGACTACTTCGGTGGCAAACAAGGGAATGATGCCCACCAGCGAGTAGACATCAAGTCGATGGGTACCGGCATCGGGTGTGACCAGCAAGTCTTTGAAGAATCCGGCCTTGGGATCCCATAGTGACGGCAGTCCGGTTTCGTCACCGCCGGCGATGACTCGGGCAATAGCCAGGAATTGTTGATAGCATTGGATGGCAATGGTTTCGTAATTCGGCGCTGTCTCGCAAAGCTCCAGCGCCATCACGGTCAAATTCAGTGAAAACATGGCCATCCAGCCGGTGGCGTCGGCTTGCTTCAGACTGTAACCCGGTGGCAAGGGCTCGGAACGATCATACACTGAAATGTTATCCAGCCCTAAAAAACCGCCCTCGAACATGTTTTGACCGGCACTGTCCTTGCGATTGACCCACCAGGCAAAGTTGAGCAGTAATTTATGGAACACGCGCTCCAAAAAGGCGTAATCCCCGCTGCCGCGTTGGGCGCGTTCGGCGCGGAATGCTTTCAAGGCACCCATGGCATGCACCGGCGGATTAACATCACCGAATGCCCATTCATAAGCGGGTATCTGGCCGTTGGGATGAAGGTAGCGTTCACTGACCATCAGCTCGATCTGGTCTTTGGCAAAGTCGACGTCCACCAAGGCCAGCGCACCGATATGAAAGCCCAAATCCCAAGCGGCGAACCAAGGGTATTCCCAAACATCCGGCATGGAGATAATGTCGGCGGCCTGTAAATGCCGCCAATGGGCATTTCGCCCCTCCTTACGTGCTGCCGGCGGAGGGTGGCCGTCTCCTTCCAGCCATCGATTTACATCGTAATGATAAAATTGCTTGCTCCAGATCATACCGGCTAGGGCCTGACGAAGAATCCGCTGATCTTCCGCACTGCCTGCCGGTAACAACTCGCTATAAAACACGTTGGCATCCCGTTCGCGGTTATGCAGCGCAGCTTCTGCAAAGGCAAAGGGTTGTGGCGTGGGCGTATCGGTAAGCCTGAGTTCGAGCTGGCTTGACTGGCCGGGCGCCAGCGTCCAGATACTCCAGGCAGCGCATTTGGTGCCAGTTTGGGCCGGATTGACGGCGTCTTCATCATCTGCCAGTACGCGTCGATGAAAGGCGTCTTTGACATAAGGGGTTGGATTAGGGCTGGCGAACAGTCGCACATGATTGGTTTCATTTTCCGTGAATAACAAAGTAGCGGTTTGCTTGCCGTACCAATAGTAATACCCAAGACTCGGGTGCTCGGCCGCTACCGCCCAGTCCGCGCCTGCCGGAGGCGCGCTGGCTGTCAACAAGGGCCGCGGGAGCGAGGCATCCCATGACCAGGTATTGCGGTACCATAAGGTGGGCAATACATGTAGCGAAGCGGTTTCCGGCCCGCGATTGGTCGCCCGGATCATACAATGGATATCCGTCGGCGAAACCTTGGCATAGAAGACCTCGACATCGAAATACCGCGAATCGTCGAAGACCCCGCTATCGACCAAGGAAAAAGGCGGTTCCTCCCGGGAGCGCCGGGCGTTGGTTTCGATTAGCTCGGCATAAGGAAACGTGGCTTGAGGGTATTTGTAATGATAATGCAGATAACTGTGACTTGGGGTTGCATCGCGGTAAAAATAGTACTCCTTGACATCTTCGCCATGACTGCCTTGGTGACCCGTTAGCCCAAAGGCCCGTTCCTTAAGCATGGCATCCTGCCCATTCCATAGCGCTAACGCCAAACAAAGCCGTTGCTGCTCGTCGCAGATACCGCCCATGCCGTCCTCATTCCACCGGTAGGCACGCGAGCGAGCCTGATCGTGATCGAAGTACTCCCAAGCGGTCCCGTCTTCGCTGTAGTCTTCGCGTACGGTGCCCCAAGCGCGCTCGGCCAGATAGGGACCCCACAAGCGCCAGTCTTCCCAACCGAGACGCTGGTTGGTCAGACGCTGGCGTTCGGCATTTAAGGTTTGCTGTGTCATGCGTTGGCCTCCGATGCAGGAAACTGATGAATTAAACGGACAAAAGGACCAGTATTACTCAGCGGTATACACCGGCGCGTCCGGATAAAAGGCAGCCCAGGCGAACCAATAGGTATACAGGGCCGGCTGCGGTTGGCCGTGAATATCCGTCACTGTGGCCGTACCGGCGCCTTTTGGATCGTAATGGATTTGGAAGGTTTGATCGCCGACCTGATCGGTGAACGGAGTCTCGCTTTGCGCTAGCTCAGGATAGGGATAGGCTTTGTATTGATCATCAAGGGCCAGTCCCATTACCCAGGTTTTGGGATGATAACGCCTTTTCCATTGACCGACGGGAAACGGAATATGTCGGCGTGCCCGATAATCGCCATAGGGTGAGCGGTGGTAATCGCGTGCATAGCCCGTTTTGGTGGTCAGGACGCGGCTTTGCGGATAGCGTTTGCGCCATTCGGCCCAGTACATATGTCTGGCGGGAACGAAGCTCAAACGTTCACCGGCGCGCGGGCCGGCGATAGCCTGCGCCAGCGCCTGTGACCATAAGGATTCGCTAGCCTGGTCGTACATCAGCAGATTGCTGTTATACAACAAGCCGGACGTCCCGAACTGCAGGACTTGTTGGTCCAATTGGCGGTTGAAAACCATACCCGAGCCGCACAGTGGACAATAAGTGACGGCGATCGATGTTCCGCCTATCGCATCGTTGACGATTTCATGCCAATTCAAAATGGGGATGGGATAGGCCTTGGCCTGACCGTTTAGCACTACGCCGAGGACCCGGTCATCAGCCTCGAGAAACTCGATCGTTTGGGCCGGTGCAAACACTGGCTCATTAATCGGCGGTATACCATCACGGGGCGGCCCGCCCGCTTGAATCAAGTCTATCGGGACGCGCGCGTTGCTCAGATCGAAGCCATTTTTGCTGGCAGCTTCGCTAGTGCAGCCGGTTATCAATAGCATGAGAGTAAGGCCAGTCAGCAAACGTCTGATTGCGCGATACGTCAGCGTTCGGTATGGCTTGATTTTGAGAAGTACGCTTGCTCGCTGCATGATGAATCTCCGGATGGTCAGATTCAGTAAAGCCTTAGCTGGATAGTACTAATCAGTAACATTAAGTGTGCACTTATGCTGCTTTAGCCGCCGATTTATGGTGTGACATGCTAAAAGACCTTGCGGTTCGCTCATTCATACAGGATTGTGCACAATGTCTGCGCCAGGCTACCGACACTAACCCCCAAAAAGGATATACCAATGGGTATTATTATTGGTGGGCAATAAATGATTACTGAAATAATCGAGTGGTCGAATTCAGAAATTCGTTGTGCAGATCAACCGTATCGTGTTGGCCGATGGCGTCGAAATGCGCATCGAGCCAGTGGGTCATGCGATCGCGTCCTTTGTCGCGCAGCATCGTTAAAAAGTCCCAATCTGAATTGAATTTGCTGGCGACGGAGAAATCGCACAGGGCTTTGTCGGCACGCACCGAATGCACCAGGACATCCTTAAACTGGTTTTTGTACGCCTCCTTGAGCATATCATGCTCAAGCAGTTTCTTGACGAACGCTATGGACCGCATTTCTTTGAGCAGGGATGTATTGAAACTGATTTCGTTGAGCCGGTTCATGATATCGGGAGCGGACGTTGGCGTCTCATGACGCACCAAGGGGTTGATATGCACAATGATCACGTCGCGGCTGGCGGTCTCGTAGAACAACGGAAATAAGGCGGGATTGCCGACATAACCACCATCCCAGTAATCTTCACCGTCAATCGTGACGGCTTTGAATAAAAAGGGTAAGCAGGCCGAGGCCATGGCGACATCTAGGCTCATCTCCGGTGCCTCGAATACCCGGACCTTGCCGGTTTTGACATGGGTGGCGCTGATGAATAATTTGACGCACTCACAGCGCCGCAGCTCGTCGAAATCGATGGCTTCGGCCAAGACATCCCGCAACGGGTTAATATCGAACGGGTTGAATTGATAAGGCGAGAACATCCGGGTCAGTGAATCGAAAAACTGATAGGCCAGGGATTGCTCCATGCCCCGACCCAGCCAGCGCTCCCAGGGCAACAATTTGACCGGGTTATGTGTTTGCCCGGAGCGATGAATCTGCCACCAGAAATCATGCAGGGCCTGCCGGGCCCGTTCGGGCCCGCCCAGATGCATGCCATAGGCCAGAGCACAGGCGTTCATGGTACCGGCACTGGTGGCACAGATACCCTCGATCGCCAAGCGGCCATCCTCGAGCAGTTTGTCCAATACACCCCAAGCGAAAGCCCCATGCGCCCCGCCGCCTTGCAGGGCCAAATTCACCGTCTTTTCTGCTGTTGCCATGGAAACTCCTAGTTAAACGTGGTTTGAGAAGGGGCAGGGGGTGTTCAGGCCGCTACCGTTGTCGGGGACAGATAATCATGCAGCACCCGTCCGTAGGGCAAGGTGAGATCAGCGATAAAATGCATCCCGCCGACTACCTGACGCACTGGTAGATCCGCAACGGGAGCATTGACATGCGGAATCAAATGTAGCCGAGCCGGTCCGGACCAAGCGCCTTTAACGGTAAGGTCGGTTAGGTTATAGGCGACCAATTGGGCGATCGCTGGCTCACCGTCAACTTGCGGAATCCATTTCAGGTTGACCTGAGTTTTGGCCATCTTTTGGGCAATGGTTTCGACACAGGATGTACACACCGTCTCGCCCTGCAAATCGTAGGTCAGCTGTTCCTGTTTATAGCGCATAGTCCCGAGCGCAACGCGCTCACCGGCATAATCCAACGTGCCGGTCAGGGTGTCTTCGCGCACGGTCAAAGTGGGTTGGGCCAATTTTTTGGGAAAACCCCAGATTTCCCGGCCACCCGAAATCGGAGATTCGATATCAAGATACATTTGCGAGGTAAAATTCACGGCCTCACCTTGGTAGTGCGCCGGAATCACGATACCGCTCTCAATGTAGCTGCCAAAACCCGAGCTGTCTGGCATTTTAATGAACTCATAGAGCACGGTATCGGAGCCGTCCGGTTCCAGGGGCTCGGGCAACTGGGCCCGGATCGCGGCCGGTTCAGATAGATACGTAATGATCAGATATTCCCGGTCAATGAACCGATACGGTCCTCGCGGATAGCTAGGTGAGGCAAGAGGCATGGACGCGAGCTTAAGCAGATCAGTTTGCTGCATGACGGCGATTCCTATTGCTGTGGTTGTTACGCAGCCGTCCAGCCGCCATCGACGGCAATTGAGGTGCCGGTGATGTTTTCGGCATGGTCGGAGCACAAAAACAGGGCTGTGCCGGCCAGTTGTTCCACGGTGACGAATTTCTTCGTCCATTGGGCGGCCAGCAACACATCATTGATGACTTGTTCCTCGGTCAGTCCACGAGCCCTGGCGGTATCCGGAATTTGCTTTTCGACCAGCGGCGTATAGACATAGCCCGGACAAATGGCATTACAGGTGATGTTGGCCTGCGCTAACTCCAACGCCAAGGTCTTGGTCAGGCCCAAAAGGCCATGCTTGGCGGTGACATAGGCACTCTTGTAGGGCGAGGCGACCAGGCCATGGGCCGAGGCGATATTGATAATCCGGCCCCAGCCGGCTTGTTTCATCAACGGCACGGCGGCGCGGCTGGTATGGAATGCTGAGGACAGGTTGATGGCCATGATAGCGTCCCATTTTTCGGGAGGGAATTCCTCCACTGGGGAAACATGCTGAATACCGGCGTTGTTAACCAAAATATCCAACTGGCCAAACGCCTCGACGATGCGATCCATCATGGCCGCAATCGCGTCCGGCTTGCTCATATCGGCATCACTGTAGATTGCCTGCACGCCATGCGCTTCAAGGCCAGCTCGTTCTTCTTCGATTGCCTGGGCGTCACCAAAGCCATTCATGACGACATTAATACCGGCTTGGGCGAATCCCTGGGCGATACCCAAACCGATGCCGCTGGTCGAGCCGGTGATGAGTGCAGTTTTGCCTGCAAGTGACATAGTCGCGGTGCTCCATAGAAGTGATTGAAGTATGTTCAAGCGAGTGGCCCGCTTGGGGAAATGATAAAATCTTACTGAATGGTAACAAACAGGTATTTTAATGCAATAAGTAGCCTCTGTCACGCTGACTTTTAAGCTGTAATAAACCCAAAAACCATCGGGTTGAACTATATTATACTAATAGGTACCTTATATTGAGCCTGGGTTATGCTGCGTTGCGCTGAGCAATGTCACCGCACGTAAGCAAACCTTTTGGATGATGTTGGCCTTGCTGTCTGCAGGCCACCCAAGAGTTTGCAAGCCTTCGCTGAGATTTTTTGTACTATTCGGTATAATAGAATCTGCTGTGGTTACTGAATCATGATTAACGAGGTGAGTCCATGAATCAAGCCAATCAAGAATTGGATACTCGCGGTCTGAATTGCCCGCTCCCGATTGTCAAGACCCGCAAAATACTCAATGAGCTGGAAATTTGCGGACGCTGTGTATTGAAGCCGATGTCAAACTGATCGCGTGTCAGATGACAGTCGATTTGTTCGGCTGGTCACAGGATGACTTTATTCCTGAAATCACTGACTGAGTTGGCGCAACCAGCTTTTTGCCGCAGGCGCAGAAGGCGGAGGTCAATCTGTTCGTTTGATAGTATGGGCGTTTGTGAGCGCCACCGGTGCCGGGGGGCTGCCTCGGCATCTCAATTTTGGGTGGCGCTACCATCCATTCCGCCAAAGTGATTGTCAAAAGTGGATAATTACTTCCACTGCAATCAGACAGCCTTGGAGGGGGGCTAAAAGGTTGAAAACGGCAATCAACTCTCCCGTGCCTCGGCACAGGCAATGCACAGTGCGGCAGCAGGGTCGAAGTCGAGGCGCCGCTCACCGATCGGCTCGTCACAGTCGAGGCAAACCCCATAGCGACCATCATCGCAGCGCCGCAGCGCGGCTTCGATACGGCGCAGTCGCTGTGCGGCTTGCTGTCCCGTGCGCTGGGCCATGGCCTGTTGCTGGAGGGCGTCCATCCGCGACAGGCGACCCATGTTGGCCTGATCGAGTTCGACCGTGGCTGATGAGGCTTCGCGGGTTCCCTGTAAATTGCGCAACGCGTCGCGCTCGTCGAGCAACCGGGAGCGAAAATAATCGATATCAGTCATAAACGTTACCTCTGGTATGGCAGGCCCTGACGACTCTCGGCTACCAATGAATGAGCTATTGAA
>CAYFSA010000124.1:6667-8443 GCA_964345605.1 uncultured Ectothiorhodospiraceae bacterium | reverse complement strand
ACAGGTCACGCGCCGGCCGGATTTCTGGCAACGCTTTGCCCGTAGTTATCTATTCATCCGTATTCCGCTGTTCAAACCGGATCGTTTTCTCACCGAGAGTCTGCCCTATGTGACTTGGCTGGGGCGGCGCTGGGTACAATGGGGGCTGGGATTATGTGCCGCGCTCGGGCTGTTTTTGGCCATGCGCCAGAGCGAGGACTTCGTGGCCACCTTCATGCGCTTTTTCAGCCTGGAGGGCTTGCTCTTCTATGCCCTGGCCTTGACCGGGGTGAAGATCCTCCATGAACTCGGCCATGCCTATGTCGCCAAATACCACGGCTGCCGCGTCCCCACCATCGGCCTGGCCCTGTTGGTGTTTTGGCCGGTACTCTATACCGACACCACCGCCGCCTGGGGGTTGGCCTCGCGACGGGCGCAACGGGCCATCGACGCGGCCGGGATTCGGGTGGAACTTGGCATCGCGGCCCTGGCCCTGTTGGCCTGGTCCCTGGTGCCGGACGGGATCTTGCGCAGCCTGTGTTTCCTGTTGGCCACGACCACCTGGGTCTTGACCTTGCTGGTCAACCTCAACCCCTTCATGCGCTTCGATGGCTATTATCTGCTAGCCGACAGCCTGGGGGTGGCCAATCTGGAGGCACGGGCCTTTGCTCTGGCCCGCTGGCGTCTGCGCGAGTGGCTATTCGGCCTGGGTCTGCCGCCACCGGAACCACCACGAACCATCCTCATCCTGCATGCCTTCGGTACTTGGCTGTACCGCTTCTTTTTGTTCCTGGGCATTGCCCTGCTGGTCTATCATTTCTTTATCAAGGCCGTGGGGGTCATTTTATTCCTCTTGGAGATCACCTATTTTATCCTCCGGCCTATCGCGAAGGAGATCATGACCTGGCTTCGTACTCGCGCCGCCTGGCGTTGGAATCGGCAGACCCGACGGAGCCTGATGCTCGTGCTGGGCGTTTTGCTGCTCGTCAATATCCCCTGGCAGGGGCGTCTCTATGCCCCGGCGCTGTGTCAGGCGCATTACACCCGGGTTTATGCCCTGGAGGCCGGGTATATCCGTGCCATCGAGGTCGAAAATGGTGATTGGGTCCGGGCCGGTCAACGCCTGGTCGAGGCGACGCGGCCGGAATTGGCGCATGAGCTGGCCATGGCCCGGAGTCGGCTGACCCAGCTTGAGCAGCAGCAGGCCGCCAGCGGTTTTAATCGCCGCCTATTGGCCCAAAGCCGCGCCATTGGCAGTGAGCGTCGCACTCAGATCGAACGCATCCGCGGACTAGAGGCCCGGCGGGCGGCCCTAGAAATTGTCGCCCCCCACGCGGGCATGGTCACGGATCGCAACCCCGATATTAAGGCAGGCACCTGGGTGGGCAAGGGTGAGCGGCTATTGGCGGTGATGCGCCCCGAGGCCTTACGCTTGACCGCCTATCTGCGCGAGGCCCAGCTGGGGCGGGTACAAATCGGGGCCCGCGGGCGCTTTTATCCCCAAGGCGGGGCCTGGCCGTCGTTTCCAGTGACGGTCACGGCCATCGCGCCGGTGGCCGTCGAGCATTTGGAGAGCGCCTATCTGGCCTCGACGCGTGGCGGTCCAATTGCCGTACGCGAGGCTGACAATGGCTCGATGACGCCGGTGGACGCAACCTATCGTGTTCGCCTGCAAGGCGAGCCGCCCGGCGGGCCGCCGCCACGGGCTTGGCGCGGGACGGTGGTGCTGCGGGGCCAGGCACAAAGCCTGCTGCTGGGCTTGTGGCGACGGCTGCTGGGCTTGTGGCGGCGCGAGGC
>CAYFSA010000124.1:0-6567 GCA_964345605.1 uncultured Ectothiorhodospiraceae bacterium | reverse complement strand
AAAGCCTGCTGCTGGGCTTGTGGCGACGGCTGCTGGGCTTGTGGCGGCGCGAGGCAGGGTTTTAGGCCGCGGCCGTGGATACTCAACTTGCTGTTTATCAACCCCGCCTTCCGGTTACTTTGGCGAAAACCTGGGGCAGCGCCAAACCGCTGCGACTGAGGCGGGCAGGCTAACTTAAATTCGGGGAAAAACTGTCCTTGACCTGGGGGCCAGCTCAGTCGCGTACCGCCCGCAATACTTCCCGCTTGGCGCCAAATCCCGGCGTTTTGTCTACCGTAAAACCGGCCGCGGCAAGCCCGCGACGTACTAGCCCCGCAACCGTGAATGTCGCGGCCGTGCCGCCCTGGGGCGTGCAGGCAGCCATCGTCTGAAACAGGGCCGGCTGCCACATCGCCGGGTTTTTGGCCGGGGCAAAGCCGTCTAAATACCAGGCATGCACGGGTGCTGCAATTGACTTTAGTGCCGGGGCAATGTCGGCAAAAAACAGCGTAACCTGGAGACGGTCTTCAGGGAATCGGAGCTGATAGCAGCCCGGTGCTGCCCGCGGGTATTGCGCGAGTAATCGATCGCCAAGCGCGGCCAATTCCGGCCAGGGCGTTAAAGCGTTGGCGATCTCGTGCGCTTGCAGCGGGTAACCCTCGATACTGAGATAATGCAGCCAGGCCTGTGCCGGCTGGGCTTGCCGCCAAGCCTGCCAGGTCGCGAGCAGATTCAGACCGGTGCCGAATCCCGTCTCGACCAGGGTGAACTCAATGTGCGCCTGCCAACGTGCCGGTAAGCTGTTCCCTGTCAAAAACACATACCGCGATTCGGCCAGGCCATCTTCACGGTCGAAATAGATATCATCGAAGTCATTTGAGACCGGCGTACCTCGGGCATCGAATGGTAAGGTGTCGGTGGAGGTCATGGTGTTATCGCGAGGCATCCTGTGTTTCTAGATAGTCGGTTTCATTCAAATTCATCCCACCAACCACAACACCCGTCTCTCAATTGCCCGCGCCGCTGCCTCGGCGCTGGGCGTTAAAGTATTGTAAGCATACTCGAACGATACCGCCGGGCTCGATAACAGGGTCACGACCGGCGTATGGCCATATAACTGCTGCACCCAGGTCAGCAGCTCGCGCGGGTCGAGGAAATGGCCCATGGCCGAAGCAAGGGCCGGATCGGGGGCGAGCGAATGTTGATAGACCGCCCCCGGTTCGCCGTCGATTTGGGCGTCGATCAAGATGATCTGTTCGGCGGCGAGGATCGCGGGAATCAAATCCGGAGTCAGGATATGCCGGGCGATGACCGTAATATGTTCGGGTAAGTCGTGGGCCTGCAGGCGATCCGCGACGATGGGCCCCAAGGCGTCATCGCCGCGGATAGGGCTGCCGTAGCCGATAATCAGAGTGGCCGTCGCGCTGGGGACGGCAGCGGCGGCGGCCAGCCCATCGCTTGCGGCTGGCTCAGCGCTGCAGGCGGTCGACGACATGACCCTGGGCATCCTTGAGCTCGATCTGCAAAGGCATCTGCCCGTAGGCATGCGAGGCGCAGGACAGGCAGGGGTCGTAGCAGCGGATCACGGCCTCGACCCGGTTGAGCATGCCTTCGGCCAGTTGATTGCCGTCCACATAGGCCTCTGCCACCTGGCGGATACTCTGGTTCATGGCCAGGTTGTTGTGACCGGTGGCGATGATGAGGTTCAGCCATTCCATCAGGCCGTCGTCATCGATGCGGTAATGGTGGATCAGCGTGCCTCGCGGGGCTTCGGCGATGCCGATGCCTTCGTTGCGATTGCCGCGGGCGCGGGCGCGAACCCGGGTGCTGACGATGTCGTCATCTTTGAGCAGCCGCTCCATGCTTTCCAGGGCATAGATCATTTCCACCAGGCGGGCGTAGTGATAATGGAAGCTGGAATTGACGGGACCGGCTTCCTGCAGCGTTCGGAACTCGGCCAGGGCGACATCAGCAAACGGGGTGCCGCAGCTTTTGGCATTGTTCAGCCGGGCTAACGGGCCGACCCGGTAAATCCCCTGCGGATAGCCCATGGGCTTGAAATAGGGGAACTTCATGTAGGTGAAGTCCTCGACGGCCTCGCCGATGATGCGGGGGTATTCGTCGGTGGGGATCATGTCTTCGACGATCTTGCCGTTGGCATCGGTAATGCGGATGAAGCCGTCGTAATGCTCTAGGTTGCCCTTAGTGTTGACCAGGCTGAGGAACAAGGTGTTGAGCTTGCCGAAATGGTCGGCCTCGTGCTGGAACTTGGGCAGCAGGGATTTGTAAAGCTCGAAGGTGCGCTTGGCGATGGTCATGCCCTCGGGAATCAAGGCCTGCATCGCGGCCCGCTTGGGCTCATCGAGCGGATCGCTGACCCCGCCGGGTACACACCAGGTCGGATGGATCTTCTTGCCGCCTAAGGCCTCGATGATTTCCTGACCGATTTGGCGCAGGCGAATGCCGTCCTTGGCCAACTCGGGGTAGTGCTGCATGACGCCGAAAATATTACGCTGGGCCGGCTCGGCGTCCCAGCCGAGCAGCAGGTCCGGCGAGGACAGATGGAAAAAGGACAGGGCATGCGATTGCAGCATTTGGGCGAGATTGAAGATGCGCCGCAGCTTGGCCGCCGTCGGCGGGATATTGACGCTGAGCAAATCGTCGCAGGCCTTGTTCGAGGCAATCAAATGGCTCACCGGACAAATCCCGCAGGTGCGCGCGGTTATGGCGGGCATCTCTCGATACGGGCGGCCTTCGCAGAATTTTTCGAAGCCACGGAATTGGGTCAGATGAAACTTGGCGTCATCGATCTGGCCGGTTTCGCTGAGCTGCAGCGAAATCTTGGCATGGCCTTCGATGCGCGTAACCGGTTCGACTGTGATGGTACGGCTCATGGGGGTGACTCCGTGGTGGTATCAGGCGCCGAAGCGGGTAACCTTAGCCGGTTCAGGGGTGCGCCCGGCGAGCAGTTCGCCGAGCACATACCAAATGGTATCCGCCGCCGGCGGGCAGCCGGGTATATAAAAGTCGACCGTCACCACGCCATGCACTGGCTGGACCGGGTCGATGAGTTTGGGCACGCCGTTGCTGGGGCGCTGGGCCTGACAGGTGACATTTTCTTGGTAGGCGCGATCATAGACACTGTCCAAGGAAAAGGCATTGCGCATGGCCGGCACATTGCCGTTGACCGCGCAATCACCTAGGCTGATGAGCTGTTTGCAATGCTGGCGAAACAGTTTGGCCTTGTGCAGATCGTCGTCAGTACTGATCGAGCCTTCGATAATGCCGAGATCGATCTGCTCGGGCAGGGTTTTGGCGTCGACCAAGGGGCTGTAAACGAACTCGACCTGCTGGGCCAGCTCGAGCAGGCGCTGGTCCAGATCGAGCAGCGACATGTGGCAGCCGGAGCAGCCATCCAGCCAGGTGGTGGCGACCGTGAGCTTGGGCGTTGTCATACCGGATACCTCCGCCGGGCGAGTAAGGGCAGAAAGGTTTGATCCTTGGTCATTTCGCCGACCGAGGTGCCTTGTTTGGTCAGGGCGCCGGTGGGGCAGACCTGCACGCATTTGCCGCAGCTCGTGCAGGAGCGGCTCTCGCCCCAGGGCTGGGCCAGGTCGGTGATGACCTGGCAGTCGCTGCCGCGGCCGGCGACATCCCAGGTATGCGCGCCTTCGATCTCGTCGCAGACCCGCACGCAGCGGGTGCACAGCACGCAGCGGTTATGGTCGACGCGGAACAGGTCATGCGAGGAATCCAGGTTGTAGCGGGCGTAGCGATAGGACACTTGGACATGGTCGACGCCGCAGTATTGGGCGAGGTGCTGCAATTCGCAATGGCCGTTGGAGACACAGACCGAGCAGACATGATTGCGCTCGGCGAACAGCAGCTCGACGAGGGTGCGCCGATAGCGGCTGAGCTGCTCGGACTGGGTATAGACCGCCATGTCCTCGCGGACCCGCGTCGAGCAGGCGGCGAACAGGCGTGCACTGCCGCTGACCTCGACCATACACAGGCGGCAGCCACCCCAGATGGACAGGCCCTCCAGATAGCACAGGGTCGGGATATAAATGCCGTGATCCCGGGCAGCCTGCAGGATGGTTTCGTCCTCGCGGGCGGAAATATCATGGTCGTCGATCCGTAGCGTGACGACACGCACATTGGCAGGAGGGGGTGCGGGTTGCGCCATGGCTTAGCTCCCAGTCATTGATCCGAGTCTTTTAAGTCGCCTGTGTCATCAGGCCTTGGCCGGCTCGACCAGTTTGGCCTCGTATTCCGGGCGGAAAAAGCGCAGGGTAGAGCGCACCGGATTGGGTGCTGTTTGTCCCAGGCCGCACAAACTGGTGGCTGCAACCACCTCGCAAAGCTCCTCAAGCAAGGCGAGATCGGCTGCTGTGGCCTCGCCTTTGGCCATTTGGGTCAACAAGCGATGCATTTGCTGGGTGCCGGCCCGGCAGGGCGTGCATTTGCCGCAGGATTCGGTCATGCAGAACTCCATAAAATAGCGCGCCACATCGACCATGCTGGAGGTCTCGTCCATAACAATCATGCCGCCCGAGCCCATGATCGAGCCGAGCTCCTTGAGGCTGTCGTAATCCACCGGCGTGTCGAGCTGATCGGCGGGAATGCAGCCGCCCGAGGGGCCGCCGGTCTGTACGGCTTTTAAGGGCTGCTCGTCGGGCGTGCCGCCGCCGATGACCTCGACAATGGTGCGCAGGGTCGTGCCCATAGGGACTTCGATCAAGCCGGTGTTGCGCACCGCGCCGGCCAGGGCGAAGACCTTGGTGCCCTTGGAGTTTGCGGTACCAATGCCGGCGAACCAGTCGCCGCCCTCGCGCACGATGGGGGCGACGTTGGCGAAGGTCTCGACATTGTTAATCAGGGTTGGATAGCCCCAAAGTCCGTATTCGGCGGGGTAGGGCGGGCGTGGCCGGGGCTGGCCGCGCAGGCCCTCGATGGAGGCCATCAGCGCGGTTTCCTCGCCGCAGACGAAGGCCCCAGCGCCGAGACGGATATCGACATCGAAATTGAACTGGGTCTCACAGACCTTGGTACCGAGGAAACCGTTGCGCTTGGCCTTGCGGATGGCGTTTTTCAGCCGTTCGACAGCCAGCGGGTATTCGGCGCGCACATAGATATAGCCCTTGTTGGCGCCGACCGCGTAAGCGGCGATGGCCATGCCCTCGAGTAAGCGATGGGGGTCGGACTCGAGAATGGCCCGGTCCATGAACGCCCCTGGGTCGCCCTCGTCGGCATTACAGATGACGTATTTCTGGCCCGGCGGCATTTTGGCCACTGACGACCATTTCAGGCCGGTGGGATAGCCGCCGCCGCCGCGCCCGCGCAGGCCGCTGGTAGTGATTTCGCGCAGCACATCGGCCGGCGTCATTTCCGTGAGGGCCTTAACCAGGGCGTGATAGCCGCCCACCGCGACATAGTCTTTGAAGCTGTCCGGGTCGATCAGCCCGGTGTATTCCAGCACGATGCGCTTTTGCTGAGTGAAAAAAGGCTGATCGGTGGGGCAGTGCAGGCGCTCGACCCGCTCGCCCATGACGCTGGCGAGCACCGCGTCAGTATTGTCAGGCTTGACCTCGCGGTACAGGGTCGTTTCCTCGACCTCGGCATCGCGATCGGCCACCGCCACCAGCGGACCGGCCGAGCACAGCCCCATGCAGCCGACGCCCTTGACTTGGCAATGACCCTCGCCCTTGTTGGCGCAATGCGACTGCAGCTGCTCCAGGACTTCGGCGGCGCCGGAGGATTGACAGCTCGCGGCCATGCAGACCCGCACTTCCCGCTCGGCGGCATGGGTTTCGGCATACAGCTTGGCCGCCAGCTCGGTCAAATCGTCAAGATGCATGGCTCAACTCCTCGAGTGCGGCCAGGATGGAGTCCGGCGTTTGCGTGCCCAGTACTTTGCCGTCCACGACCACCGCCGGGGCCAGTCCGCAGGCACCGACGCAGCGCGCGCCGAGTAGCGACAGGGCGCCGTCGGCGGTGGTCTCGCCCAGGGCAACGTCGTAGTGCGCCTCGATACGCTCGATCAGGCTTTGGGCGCCCTTGATATAGCAGGCAGTGCCGGTGCAGACCACACAGGAGTGGCGCCCCTGGGGCTTGAGGGTGAACAAATGATAGAAGGTGGCGACGCCATACACCTTGGACAGGGGCACATCCAGCGATTCCGCAACGAAGCTCATGGCGGTTTCGTCGATGAAGCCGAAGGCGTCCTGCACGCTGTGCAGGGATTCGATCAGGGCGTTGCCGGCATAGCCGTTGCGGCGCATGGCCGCGTTGACCAATTTCCAGCGCTTGTCATCGCTGGGCAGGGCCGGTTTGGGAGTCTCAAGTCGCATCGGTTCACACTCTAGGTTGTGTGGTCTGCGCAGATTGCGGGGTCTGGGATTACC
Source organism: uncultured Ectothiorhodospiraceae bacterium (assembly GCA_964345605.1). GTDB lineage: Bacteria > Pseudomonadota > Gammaproteobacteria > CAYFSA01 > CAYFSA01 > CAYFSA01. The sequence continues at coordinate 184 of CAYFSA010000124.1, read as the reverse complement.
GCAGTCATTCAAAAAACTTATTGAATTAGCGGGTTAATTCACGACTTCTATAACAGTGTAACGCCTTGCGCGCGGTTTTGCAGCCCTGCCGATTATACCCTCTACCCACACGCTATAGTGAGGATCCCCCATTATGGGGTGGCGTATGCCTGGCTGGTCGCGCCGCTGACCAGGGAATTGCTGG
>CAYFSA010000123.1:0-8444 GCA_964345605.1 uncultured Ectothiorhodospiraceae bacterium | reverse complement strand
GTTCGCCAATATTAGGCAACTGATCACATTCTGGATTGTTGAATCCGCATCGACCCGGTGCCCTCTGTGCAGAACCGCCACCAGTAGTCATTATGGACTGACACCCAACTGGTGTTGGGGCGACTTCAGTCAGACTCAATGAGCTGATTCTGTACTGTTTACTGCTGCAGGCGGAGCCAGGCTTCCAGCGTACAAGCAACCGACCACGCTTGGGCGGGTGCTCCACGAGGATGATGCGGAGCAGCGCCATCGAATATTTCACTGATTTGGCCCAGGCCCGCCGTGGCCAGATGATCCCCGAGTGGTTGTAAACGCTGCACGGCAAGCCTGCGATTACCTGTCACCTTGTATTCGGCCAGCGCATAATGGCCCAGCAGCCAGCCCCAAACTGTGCCCTGATGGTAAGCAGCATCGCGCTCATAAACGCCGCCAAGATAATGGGGCTGATAGGCGGGCTCGCGTTGGCCGAGACTGCGAAGTCCATAGGAAGTTAATAACTCTTGACCGCAGCGCGTGACCACTTCGCGTTGCTGTGCCGGCGTGAGCGGGGAATGTGGCAGGCTGACCGCAAAAATTTGGTTGGGCCGCAATGCCAAGTCGTCGCCATCGGGGCCATCGAGGACGTCTTTAAGGCCTAAACCAGCCGCGCGCTGATAACGGGCAAAGCCGGTTTGCGCGCGGGTTGCTGCCTGCTGGTAAGCACTGGCTGTCTTGCCGAGCCGGTTGGCGAAATCCGTCATCGCGACCAGCGCATTATACCATAGCGCATTGATTTCCACCGGTTTGCCTTGGCGGGGAGTAACCACCCACTCACCGACCTTGGCATCCATCCAGGTAAGCTGCACACCGCTCTTGCTGGCATGGATCAGGCCGTTGTCCGGGTCCATGCCAATCCCGAACTGAGTGCCATCGCGATAGCCACGGATAATGCTGTCCAGTACGGGAAATACACGGCTCAGACTAGGTTCGTCGTCCGTGAACTCGAGGTAAATCTGCCAGGCCGCGATATACCATAACGCAGCATCGGCCGCGTTAAAGGCGGGAGCGGCATCGGCATCCGCCAGGCAATTCGGCAGCAAGCCGTTTTCAATACGTTCGGCCTGTGTCTCGAGTATATGCCGGGCAATATCATAATGCCCGGTAGCGAGGGTCAAACCAGGCAGGGCGATCATGGTGTCCCGTCCCCATTCACCGAACCAGGGATAGCCGGCGATCACGGCATTGGCTGGCTCGCTGTCGCTGTCGCTGGCCTGAGGCTGGGCGCGTTTGCAAAGGAAATCATCGGCAGCCAGCACGAGCTGGGAAACCCAAGCCGGTGTGCTGGCAACAGGCAGATGGAGCTGCGCTTGGCTCAGGCAAGCCCGATCATTTGCCTGAAACCGGTGCATGGCTGCTGCCAGATCAGTGTCTGCCGGTTGTTCGAGGGCAATAGCTAAGCCGACCCAGGTATTTGGCAGTAGCGGGATTTCGGCTTGGCCGACACACAGATGATTATCCCGATCCTCGAGGCCGCGCTCGCGCTCCAGGGGCAAATCGAATTGTTCGTGCCAGGTGCCTTCGGTGCGTAGCGCGCCTTGATTGGCGTTAACATGCAGCGCTACGCCATCGGCGTAGGTTACCTGCAAATGGGTGCCGCTGGCCGCGATAGTCGGGTCGATATGGCCGGGCAGACAGACATGATGATGGTTGCGATCATTAGCCAGCAGGGCGACTCGCAAAGCAAGATCGCCGGCTTGGGCATAGGCGGATTCCAGGCGCCAAGCAATGTAGCTGATAGCCTGCCCCGGCTCCAGCCAAATACGCTGCTCAACGCGCCGCTCACCCAAAGCGAAGCGCCAAATTGGCATGCGTCCCTTAAGGGTGAAGGACTCCAGATAAGTCAAGCTTTGGGGGGCGATACTGCCATCGGCCCAGCCATTGGTGAACAGCGGCCATTCTTTGGTGCCTTCCAGTAAAGTGGCGTCCGCCTTGGTGAACAGTAGATAACGGGTGCCGCTGGTAGGTCGCGGGGTGACCAACAAACCATGATAGCGGCGTGTCAAGCAGCCCGCGAGGGTGCCGGCCGCATAGCCGGTGTGGCCATTGGTCAGCCACCATTCGCGTTGCCGGGCGGCCTCGAGATCGGCGCATAGCTCGCGACCAAAACGGATGCTAGTGGGTGGCTCGAGTGTGGCCATACGCGCCTCCTGGACAGACATTAATGCCGTGGTTTGCGATGAGCATAGCAGGTCGTGCTCATACGGGGCTGGATTGCGGGCGTTGTGGGCGTTAAGCTAGGCAGATACTGCCTGCGATAGCGCTGTTCGCTAGGGGCCCAATGACGATTAAACAGTGATATCGCCCAATTCATGGTTAGCTTCGACCTACCGTTCAACCACGATCCATTCTCGCAGCCACAGTGAGCGATTTCCAACATATGGTCGATAGAGGCCTGCTCTATGTCGGGGTCGGCGCATCCGCCGGCGGGCTTGAGGCATTGAAGTCCTTCGTCGCGGCGCTCGACCCGCAATGTTTTGCAACATACCTGGTAACCCAGCACTTGTCACCCACCCATTCCAGCATGATGGTGGAATTGTTGGGCCGCGAGACGGGGCTGGATGTGCGCGAAGTGGAAAACGATAAAGTCCCGCGTCCGGGAACCATTTACATCACGCCGCCGAATAATAACCTGGAAGTGCGCAATGGGCGCATGGCGCTGTCACAGCCGGAGGCGGCCAGCATCCCCAAACCCAGTATCAATCGATTCTTCCAGTCCTTGGCTGCCGATCAGAGCAGCAACGTCGTGGGTGTCATCCTCTCCGGTACTGGCAGTGACGGGGCTACAGGCCTGCTGGCGATCAAATCCTCCGGTGGGGTGACTATCGCCCAGGATCCTTCGACTTGCAAATACGATGGCATGCCGCTGGCGGCGATCCAGACCGATGCGGTGGATCTGATCCTGCCGCCAGAACAGATGAGCCGGGTCATTGATTCCCTGTCGAGCTTGGAACTGCGTGAACCCGGCTTGGACTTGCACACCGAGGATTCCGACTACAACAAGATCATCGCCATCGCCAGCAAGGAATCCGGGGTCGATCTGTCGCATTACAAAACTGCGACCATCGAGCGGCGCATTCGGCGGCGGATGTCCATCCATCAGCTCAGTAATCTGCGGGAATACCTGACTTTGCTCGGCGATTCGCCGGAGGAGGTCAAGGAGTTCGTCAAGGATGTGTTCATCAATGTCACGGAGTTCTTTCGCGACAAGGGGGCGTTTCAGGAGCTCGGCGGTGCCATTGCCTCCTTGCTGGAAAATAATGAAGACGGTCATGATCTGCGTGTCTGGGTGCCGGGCTGTGCAACCGGCGAGGAAGCCTATTCGATTGCCATTTTGATCGAGGAATGCCTGCGCAAGCGCGGCGACGATCACGATTATCAAATTTTCGCCACAGATATCTCTACCCAGGCGACGGCCTTTGCCCGTAATGCCTTGTATCAAGAGGATGTGCTGCATCCCCTTGGCGAAGCCCTCAAGGAGCGCTACTTCAAACAGGAAACCAATGGCTTTCGGGTGCACAAACGCATCCGCGACCATATCGTCTTTTCGACGCATAATTTGATCAAGGATCCGCCGTTTTCCAAACTGGATTTGATCAGCTGCCGCAATGTCCTGATCTATTTCAATAACGTGTTGCAGCAACAGGTGTTTGAAACCTTTCACTATGCCTTGGTGGAGAACGGCTTGCTAATGCTCGGGATGTCGGAATCGGCGGCGCAGCATAAACGCTTGTTCAATGATTACAACAAGGCCGCGCGGATTTACGCGCGGGTGTCGGGACCGTCAGAGTTACGCTTGACCACGAGTGCGCAGACCACGTCCCAGCATGCGCCGGAATTACCGCGTGCCAGCAGCGATTACCGCCGGCCCGAACCTATCGAATCGGTTCTTAACCGCATACTGGTCAACCATTATGCGCCGCCGGCCATCGTCATCAACAATGACAACGATGTGGTCTACATGGCGGGTGATGCCCGCCGCTATGTGCAGATGAGAGACGGCGCGACCACGGTCAATCTCCTGGATTTGGTCAACGAGGAAATTCGGGCCGGGTTACGGGCGTTGGTTTACAAAGCCCGGCGGACCCAGGCGGAAAAGCTTACCGGCGATAAGCAACGCCTGACCTTGGGTGGGGAAACGGAAACAGTGGTGATTGCCGTGCAGCCTTTCGATGCCAATCGGCCGGGCTGGCTGTTGGTGACCCTGGAGCCGAACAAGAATCCGGTGCGCATAGTCAATGACGAGCAGGCTGTCGAGTCGGGCAATGGCAGTTCAAACAGCAGTGAAGTTGTACAAGAATTGGAGCGGGAACTGGCGTCGACCCGCGAAAGCCTGCAGACGGTGATCGAAGAGCTGGAAACTACCAATGAAGAATTGCAATCGTCCAACGAGGAGCTGCAATCCTCGAATGAAGAAGCGCAGGCGACCAACGAGGAATTGCAGACGACCAACGAAGAGCTGCAATCCACTAACGAGGAGTTGGTCACCGTCAATGACGAACTGCAGAACAAGACCATGGAACTGGAAGCGATCAACACCGATTTCGAGAATGTGCAGAATTCGTTGAATATTCCAATGTTAATCGTCGACGAGGAGTTACGGGTCCGCAGGTTCTCGCCGGCACTTGATCGCCTGGCGCCGACGCAGCGAATTCGCGAGGGCGATCTCATTTCCGGGCTGCTCTGGCGCCACAAAATCGACGATCTTGCCGACACCGTCAGCGATTCCATTCTGCGCCAGGTGCGCACGCGCCGTGATCTGGATCTGGAAGGCCATCGTTACAGTCTGGTCGTCAGTCCCAATCGTGACAAACGCGAAGGCGACAGCGGCGCCGTGCTCGCTTTCATCAATGTGGACGATATCCTGGGCGTGTAAGAGCAGCGGATTTGGCCATTATAGCCAGGCTAGCTTGACTTGCGATAACGGTTTATGGGCCGCGAAACTTCCTATGCAGCAGCCAATCATGCGCTTCTATCAAGACGAGGAAGGCCATTGGGTAGCAGCTCTGGCCTGTGGTCACGGTCGCCACATGCGCCATATACCTCCCTGGATCAATCGACCTTGGGTGCTCGATGAAGAATCTCGAGCTAGCTGGGTTGGCACACTTATCGATTGCCACAAGTGTGAAAACGGGGACTGATGTCTGAGCCTAGTTCGCTATTTCGTCGAGCCCAGCCAGGTCAGGGCCCATTCCAGATTGGCGATGGCTTGGTCACTTTTGACTTCGAATACTTTATGACTGGCAGGGAAGTCTCTCTCTATCAGCTTCAGCGCGGTTAACCACCCCATCGGTAAATAGTCGTCATCGCCAGCCAATAAGCCGCGAGCTTCGGCCTCCAGCAGCGACAAGTGCTGATCGGCAAGACCATCGTTGACATGCCAGTGAAAATGTAGATTAAAGCTTTGAGATTGCAGCGTTTGCAGGAACTCGAGCCACTCTGTTAGGGGTTGCGATGACCAGACGTTGGCATGGCCAATATCGAAGCAGAAATGAATTCGCTTGAACCCTTGCTGTTGGATTTTCTGGAACCACGCCTGATAAAAATCCAGGTGATGGAAGGTGTTTTCGATATACATGGCGTAATCGAAGCGCTCACAGAGGGTTTCAATGGCCTCAAGCTGGCGGAATAACTCATCGAATAGCTGCGGGCGCCGGCTTTGGCGGGCGCTCATCGGCCCGCGGCCCGTGTGGATAATGGAGTAGCGCGCGCCATGGGCTTGGGCCAGCTCGATATGCTCGATGAGATTGGCCTGCTGAGTCTGGGCTTCGAGCACACCCACCAGTTTTTGGTCGACATGGCAGTTGATCTGAGGCGTAGTGCTGGTGAGTTGGGCTCGCAGCAAGCGCCGTGCAGCGGGATTGCCGTGATACCAGCCAATCTCCAGCGGCCGTTGGGTTTGCAGGCTGTAATCTACCAGGGGGGCAATCGCCTGTGCATCGCGATCCACGATTTTCAAGCCGATGTTTGCCATACCAATGCGTCCCAAGGGTCGGTCCGGAAAAATGAAAAGGCGGATTCGGCCAGTTCAGCAATCAACCTGCTGCCGCTTGACTGGCAAAATCGCGATTAGGGTCTCAGGCTCTTAGCTTAATCTCGCCACGGCTGTACCGTAGACCCAAGCAGTTTGCTATAGTTTTGTAACAATACGATTGAAGCTAGGGGTGTCCCCATCCAAGGCATGGACAAGGCATGGATGTGGGGCTGAGAGAGTCCCTTTGAACCTGATCCGGTTCGCACCGGCGGAGGGAAGGCTTCGAATGACCATTGTCCGTCCTTCGTTGCTCATATCCCTCGCCCTTACTGAATACTACGAGGTTGGTCGATATGAGCGCAATGCCGCAAGAATTCCTGCAACGACAAGGTCGGATCTCCACCGAAGTAACCCGCCCTTTCCCCGGCTCCCGCAAAGTTTATGAGCAAGGCTCGCGCCCGGATGTTCGGGTGCCGCTGCGCGAGATCGAGCAAAGCCCCACGCAAAGCGCCGCGGGCAGCGAAATCAATCCGCCCATTCCGGTTTATGATACGGCCGGACCCTATTCTGACCCTGATGTCGATATCGATTTATTGAGCGGTCTTATGCCCCTGCGCGCAGCCTGGATCGAGGCGCGCGGCGATACCGAAATCCTGGCGGATTTGACCTCGAGTTTCGGCCAGCGCCGGGTGAACGACCCGGCCCTCGCATCGATCCGCTTTCCGCAAACGCGTAAACCGCGCCGCGCTAAAGCCAGCCAAGTTGTGACCCAGATGGCTTATGCGCGTCGCGGGATCGTGACGCCCGAGATGGAATTCATCGCCATTCGCGAAAATAATCGCTTGCAAGCCTTACGTGAAGATCCCCGCTATGCGGCCTTGCTGCGCCGGCATGCGGGCGAGCGTTTCGGGGCAGCCCTGCCGGAGCTGGTGACGCCGGAATTCGTCCGTGACGAGGTGGCTGTCGGCCGCGCTGTGATTCCGGCGAATATCAATCACCCGGAAAGCGAGCCCATGATTATCGGCCGTAATTTCCGGGTGAAAATCAATGCCAACATCGGCAATTCAGCGGTGACTTCGTCCATCGAGGAAGAGGTCGAGAAAATGGTGTTCGCCCTGCGCTGGGGCGCGGATACCATCATGGATTTATCCACCGGCGAGCATATCCACGAAACCCGCGAATGGCTGATGCGCAATTCGCCCGCGCCGGTGGGGACCGTCCCGCTGTATCAGGCCCTGGAGAAAGTCGACGGCCATGCCGAAGCGCTGACCTGGGAACTGTTTCGCGACACCCTGATCGAGCAAGCCGAACAGGGCGTGGATTATTTCACCATTCATGCCGGCCTGCGCCTGCCGTACATCCGGCTGACCGCCGATCGGGTGACCGGGATCGTCTCGCGCGGGGGCTCCATCATGGCGAAATGGTGTCTGGCCCACCATCAGGAGAGTTTCCTGTATACCCATTTCGATGAAATTTGCGACATCATGCAAGCCTATGACGTCGCGTTTTCGCTGGGCGATGGCTTGCGGCCGGGGTCTATCGCCGACGCCAACGATGCGGCCCAATTCGCCGAGCTGGAAACGCTGGGCGAGCTGACCCAGCGCGCCTGGGCGCGGGATTGCCAGGTGATGATCGAGGGGCCGGGCCATGTGCCCATGCAGCGGATCAAGGAAAACATGGACAAAGAGCTGCACGATTGCTTCGAGGCGCCATTTTATACCCTGGGGCCGCTGACCACCGATATCGCCCCCGGCTATGACCATATTACCTCGGCTATCGGTGCGGCCCAGATCGGCTGGTATGGCACTGCCATGCTTTGTTATGTGACGCCTAAAGAGCATTTGGGCCTGCCGGATCGCGAAGATGTGCGTGAAGGCATCGTTGCCTACAAAATCGCCGCCCATGCCGCCGATCTCGCCAAAGGGCATCCGGCGGCCCAGCTGCGGGATAACGCGCTGTCCAAGGCCCGCTTCGAGTTCCGCTGGGAAGATCATTTCAACCTCGGCCTCGACCCGGATAAGGCGCGGGCTTTCCATGACGAAACGCTACCAAAGCAGGGGCATAAACTCGCCCATTTCTGCTCCATGTGCGGGCCGCATTTCTGCTCCATGAAGATTACTCAGGAAGTGCGTGAGTACGCCAAGGCCCAAGGGATCGCTGAGGAGGAAGCTTTGGATCGCGGCCTGGCGGAAAAAGCCGAGGAATTCCAGCAGCAAGGTGGGAAGCTTTATCAGACGCGTTAAGGCTGCAGCGTTATAGGGCTGGTTTTTACCAGCCCGAACGGTGGTCTACGGCGAGACGGGGGCGCTTAGAATCGATACCTCCCCGTTAGTTATCCTGCTTCTGGGCGCCACTAACCGGCTGCGCAGTGAGTGTTTCGGCCTGTTTCATCAGCCCTAAGGCACTGAAGGCCGAGATAATGTCCAGATTGGTC
>CAYFSA010000122.1:0-8512 GCA_964345605.1 uncultured Ectothiorhodospiraceae bacterium | reverse complement strand
AAACCCGCCCTACAGGTCCTTCCGGGCCGTTGCTAACTTAATGGCCGTGAGGCCAGGGCTGGGCACGCAATGCTTTGCCCATCCGGCTGAAATCACTCAGAATTCTTCTGATCGCAAAGTGTAAGATATTTCGACAAACCCTGCTGCTGCGATGGCTCAGCTCTGCCCTTGCCCCTGCTGCTCTTGCTCAAGCCGCTTGCGGTGGCGGTCGAGATTGTCATTGAGTAGGCTCAGCACTTCCGAGGTGACCGAGATGATGTCCTGGGTGCCGAAGCCGGCTTCGGCGAGCTCGCGGTACCAGGTCTTGGCGATGAGCTTGGCTAGGCGGGCCGGATCAGGGGCGATGGGATGATTGCCGGCCTGGATTTGCTCGCGCTGGTCGGCGGCGACAATCATTTGCAGCAGATGCGAAGTCGACAGCTTCTGCAGCTGAAAGACATGGATGGACTTGCCGATGAAGGCGGCGAACACCTTGAGAATACCCAGGTCCTGCTCGGTGAACGGTTTGCCCTTGGCAGGCTCGCTGGCGCTGATGACCCCGACGACTTGCTCGGAGACGAACAGCGGGGCGCATATAAAGCTGGTGTTATGGTTGTCGTCCGGCTGGCGGGCGGCATCGGCGAATTCAGATTTGCGGATGTCGCGGATGAGCAAAGGTTCGCGGCGCTGAATCACGGCCCCGGCGATACCCTGATCGGCCGGCTGGCGCGCCTGCAGGGCCGCGTCCGGCAAGCTGCCGTAGTACGAGAAGACTTGGAGCTTGGGAGTAGCCGAATTTTCGCTGTCGGTCAGCAGGGTGATCGAGCAGCGCCCGACCCGCAGCATGCCGGCCGCTTCCTGGGCTAGCTCGGTGAGGCCTTCTTCAAGACTCCGGCGTTGCTCGATGATATCGGATTTGCCGACTAATTGCAGGATAAAATCGTCTTTAAAATCGTCTTTCATGGCTTTCAAAGCGTGCTCCGCGGTCATCTTTTGTTAGTTTAGTCCTGACTCTTGTTCATTATATTGAGTCGAACGCAAAGTTGCCGGTTCACTCAACCGACGGGCTTGGAGGCGTGCAGCGAGCGGCCCTGGCATGCCTGCAGGCGAGCTGAAATATTTTGTCGAGATATTTAACATGTAGGCGAGCGCTTTTGGTTAACTACCTGAAAAAAATATAGTTATTGATTTGGTATTAAATGTGCTTGACACTGCCTCTAGAGGGCGAATGCCATCAGAGGGCGAATGCCATCTATGTTGTGTTGAGCTATCTCGAGTTTAGCGGCCATTCTTGATGCGAATGGTAAGAAACAGTCTAAAGTTGTCCGGTGCGTGTCGTTTCTTGAGAAGGCATACACTGGCTATCGCGTTGTAGAGGGGACTGACTCCATGTCGATTGATAAGCAGTTAGAAAAACGTACTGAGCAACGGGTGGAAACCGAGGATGGCGCTTTTGTCTTTTTCGGCCAACAACCTGCGATATCGGGCAAAATGGTGGATGTCAGTCCTAGAGGACTGGGCTTTACCTACTTGGCTGATGAGCGCCGGACACCGGAAACGCTGGAGCTGAGAATGCTGTCTTTTGCGCATAATATGTTGGCCCAGGGACTGGAAGGCGAAGTGGTTTATGATGTTTCGGCACAAGAAGGTACCGCCACGCCTGGCGAGCGCCGTTGCGGCGTACGCTTCGAGCATCTGAGCGAAGACCAGCAACAGATGTTGCGCGACTTCCTGTTATGTTATACCGGGTATAACAACTGATCGGAACTCTGATCTGACCCCGCTGTTTGTGGATTACCATGGAAGGTTATGGTCACTTTGCCAATCCGGATGAGATCGCCAGAGTTCAGCCAATGGCCTTGGATTGGCTTGCCGTTGACGAATGTGCCATTGGTGCTTGATAAATCTTCGAGAAAGTACCCCCGCTGGCGTTTGCTGATGCGGGCATGCTGACGGCTGATCAAATGATGCGGCAGGGGCAGTTCGTTATAGGCAAGCCGGCCGAGCGTAATGGTTTGTTCGCCTAGCGGAAAATACCATGACTCCTGCTCTTTGGGTTGTATGGTCAGGCGGGCCTGTTCAAGGGTATCGTCCTTCGCCAGCGGTGTTACCTCTGGGGCTTTGCGATACGGTTTTAAAGCCAGCTCGCGGGCTGAGCGTTTAATGCCTGATGCATCGATTTGCTGGAACCCTTCGATCGCCGCCGAAGCCAGGGCATGGTCACATAGCGAATTGATTTGCTGGGCGATGCCGCTGCTGTAAAGTTGAATGGCGCGGCTGGCCTTGGCTGTGAAAAGCTCGAGAGATTGGGCCTTTGCCGTATACAAACGATGCCGGATATAGGCCTGGGTTTGCTCCAGATCGAATGGCGCGAGCTGATGGTGCAACGTGATGCGCTGACGCAAGGTCGCCAGTTCCGGCACCGTTAGGGTTTCGCCGAGCTGAGGCTGGCCGACCAGGTAGAGATTTAGCCCCAAGCCCTTGACCGAGGCGAGGGCGCTGATTTGATACAGGGTTGCCAGGGGGCGAGGCGTCAGGTTTTGCGCTTCATCGACCAGCAGCAAGACGCGCTTACCTGTGCGGCCCTGTTGTTCCAGCAGGATTTCCACCAGATTGGCAATGCGCGGAGTGTGCTGATTACCAGCCTCGAAGGCGAGGGCTTGCAGCAGAACTCGCAGCAAATCTTCCTCGTCGACCTGAGTGTGCGCGATATAAATGACTTCGTAATGGTCGTCTAGCGTTGCGACAAAATGCTGCAACAGACAGGTCTTGCCTGTGCCCGGTGGGGCGGTGAGCACCATGATGCCATCGTGGTATGCGGCGGCATCATGCAGATAGCGCAGGGTGCGGTGGTGATTTTGGCCTAAGTAGAGAAATCGCTGATCGATGGTGAGTCGAAATGGAATTTCTTCTAAACCAAAATGCTCAAGGTACATGGACGGCTTCCTACCTAGCGGCTGGTGTCGATCAATAAATCTGCCAGTGTCTCAAAGTCCTGTGAGTATGGCCCCAAGCTGGTCCACGTCAACCGGAAACGCCAGCTTGGCATGCACCAGGCCCCGGTCGATCAGCCGCTGTAGTTTATCTTCCGCTTCGCGATCATAAAGCACAATGACCTTGGCCTTGGGGCAGCGCAATTGGACGGTGGCCAGCAAGGATTCAAGGCTGCTGGTGCGATCCCGAAAATCTGATTGGAAGTTGAATTCGGTTAGAATCACCTGCGGATTTTGCTGCTTGAGATAAGCGATCGCTTTGCGCATGGAGCGGACCGTGGTCAGCGCATAACCGGCTGCAGCAAATGCCGGCTCGAAATTGGGATAGCCGCCAAGCTCGATGATGGAAAGCGCGGGCTTGGCCATTAGTGTAAGCGTCCAGAGCGGCGTGCTAGGTGGGTTTGGGGCACGATGACAAGCAAGGTCGTGTTGGCCATGAGGCGATCTCAGGTCACCAAAGAATCGGCTGCGACGGCGGATGCGCCGGACCACGCCCATGGGGCTGCGGCGCTCGCGTCGCGGGGTACGGCTTCGCTGGCGACGGCCTCGGCTTGCACGGCGCAGCAAGTGCTCGAGTAGTGCGGCAGGCGTCCCAATTGCTGGGCCAGTTCAGCAATTCCTTCGGCCGGTTGACCGAGACCATCGAGTCCAGCCAATACGGCATAGCAGTCGATCGGTTGACGCATGGCGTCGTTGGGCCGGGCGCAACCCAGGGTGATCGGGCAATCGCGCAATAGCAGACGCGCCTCGTAAAAAAATTGCCCCAAGGCGTGGCTGTCCGGAATTGCGAACGGCCGGGCGTGGGGCGCGTAATAGGGCATGGCGGTGGCCAGCACCAGGGCGTCGGGGGGAGCCTTGGCCAGAATGTCCAAGGCATGCCATTCGCCGAGCAAATGGCCGTAATGCAAACCCAGCACAATATGGGGCACCACGCGCATGCGGGTGGCGAGCAAATGGTCGAGGGTGGCCTCGAAATCAGCGACCCGCCGCCGCAAATGGTAGACCTGGGAAATGGTGTCCTGAGCGCCGATCAGGTCCATCATGGCGATATCCACACCGGCTTGCTCCAGGGCTTGTGCCCCGGCACGATCGATCAGGGCCGTATGAGCGGCCAATTGTAAGTCGGGAAAGGTCGCTTTGATGCGTTCCAGGACAGGCATGAAAGGCGAATAGGCAATACGATTACGCCGGTCGGAGCCGCCGGAGATCAAGAGGCCTTTGGCCCCCTGGGCGACGAGGTCCTGGGCGACTTGCCAGAGCGTATCCGGGTCGGTGGCAGGAATCATGCTATTGAGCACCTTGCCCTTGCAATGGTCGCAGCCCAGGTCACAATGCCGGCCCGTGATCGAAATGGCCGGCCACGTGTTTTGACTGCAGCTCGGCAGCTCACTGCTGGCCGCCGGCCTGAAGGGGGGCGTATACAGCCTTAGGGGCGTCATCGGCTTGGCATCGGTCACCATGGCGGCGACCAGTGAAGGGTCCAAGCTCACGTCTTGAAGGGCTTGCACGCGCCCGACTGCGTCTAACCAATCCTGCATCGCCCCATGCTCCGCTGCCGATGTTCCCGAGCGGTGATGATGTTGAAAACGTGTTTTCTCAGCGGCCGAGTTACGGGCATCCCTCGAAGCCTTCCGCGGCCATTTTCTGCTCGTAGGCGGTGAGGGCCGACGGGCCGGTGGCCAGTCCCGCCGCTGAGAAGTCACTATGATCGGGTTTTAACTTAACCAGCCAGCCTTCGCCATACGGGTCTTTACTGATTAGACCGGGATCGTCGGCAACCGTGTCGTTAGTCGCGACAATCCTGCCCGGAATGGGTGTTTTCGCCGGCCCGACCCATTGACCGGATTCCACCGTAGCGCAAGATTTGTCCTTTTTGACTGCCTTGCCGACTTTCTTGGGCGTATAGGCAACGATAGCGCCTGTGCGGGTAACGGCATAGGCCGTCAGGCCAAGAATCAGGTTGCCGTCAGCTTCCTGCCGCAGCCAGACATTATGCTCGATACTATAGAGCAGGTCTTCCGGTATTTCGCAGCCGCGAACAGCGCTCATGCGTAGGTCTCCTGAGCCGCAGCCATTGTCATTTGGAGCATGCCACCGGATACGGCATAATGTACAGTGCTATAGCAAAGCCGAATGCTTGGCTACGCCAGGCCGGTGCATTTAGCGCTCTGGTGGAACAAGCACTTGGCCGGCGTGCTGCCAAGCGACAATACCGCCTCGCAAATTATATACCTCTTCGACACCGCGCTGATTCATAAAGGCGCAGGCCTGCCCCGAGCGGGCGCCGGTCCGGCAATAAATCACCGCCTTGCCCGATTTCGCGGCATTCTCGATGGTATCGGTTTCGAGGGGGATCATATGCAGGGGCAAAATCCGGGCACCGGCAATGATGCCGCGGGCAATCTCAGCCTGACTGCGAACATCGAATAACAGGCAATGTTCCCCTTGCTCCTGCCATCGCAATAAGGTGGCGACATCCACCTCCTTTATACCACGCATGCATAACCTCTTAGTGGATTGAAAATGCGGCTTGGAAATTGTCTATAGTCTGTGCCCTGACTTGAATGAACGTCAATATAACGTTTGGGTAAGGTTTCGCTGCAGCGCAGAAAGAATGGCTGCCCAGCCGGTGGTCACCGGCTTAAAAGAACTGTTTTCGTGTTTTTATTGCAAGAGTGAGCCCATGCGCGGACGATTTGACTGGCAGTGGCTGTTGGGCCTGGTACTTGGTGTGCAACTCGTTGGCGCCGCACAGGCTGGCTTGCCGGATATCGGCAGCCCCGAGGACGCGGTGCTGTCGCCGCGCGAGGAGCGGGAGCTGAGCCGGGAAATGCTGCACCAAATTCGGCGCACCATGCCGGTGCTCGATGACCCGGAAATGAACAGTTATATCGCCAGCCTGGGGCTGCGCCTGCTGGCCAATGCGCCGGGAGGCCATCCGGATTTTCGCTTCTTGCTGATCCAGGATGCACGGATCAACGCCTTCGCCGCGCCAGGCGGACTGGTCGCGGTGAATACGGGCCTGTTTCTGGCGGCGCGCAACGAGGCCGAGCTGGCGGCCGTAGTGGCCCACGAAATCGCTCACGTGACCCAGCGGCATATTGTGCGCGCCTATTCCAAAGGTTCACGCACCGATTTTGCCTCCCAGTTGGCCTTACTTGCAGCGGTTTTGTTAGCCGGTTATGGCGGCAATCCGGAACTTGCCGAGGCAGCGCTTTATTCGACCGTCGCCGCCAATGTCCAGCAAAAACTGAGCTTCTCGCGTACCCATGAGCATGAGGCCGATCGTATCGGTATTAATATCTTAGCGAACGCCGGACTTGATCCTAAAGCAATGCCCCAATTCTTCGAGACCCTGCGGCAACGCAGCTTTACCGGCGATAATGCCGTGCCGGAATTTTTGCGTACCCACCCGTTGACGAGCGAGCGCATCAGCGATGCCCGTGGCCGCGCCGCGCAAATGGAGGGGCCGTTTCGCCAGGACTCGCTCGCGTTTCGCTTGATGCAGGCTCGTGCCTTTGTTTATACCGCCGCGACCGAAGCCCTCAAAGCACGCCTGCAAGCGACACGTGAAGGTGATCAACCTGAGCAACCTGCATCCCGCTATCGGCAGGCGCTGGCTTGGATACGGCTGGAGCAGCCGGCCAAGGCCATCGAGCGGCTTGAGCCCTTGATTCAGGCGCATCCGGATCGTCTGCCTTTTCAGCTGGCGCGAGCAGAGGCTTGGCTGGCTATGCAGCGGCCCGAGAAGGCGCTGGCCGGCCTGCAAGAGGTGGCTCAGCTCGTCCCGCAGCATCCGCCGATTGTCGCATTGTTGGCGCAGGCCTTATTGCAGGCCGGCCGGCCCAAGCAGGCCATGGAACGTTTGGAAGCGACGCTGGCGCGTCATCCCGAGCATGGGGTGCTATTGAAGCTCAAGGCCCGCGCTGCCGCACTCGCCGATGCCCCGGCGCTCTCCCATGAGGCCATGGCTCGCTATTATGCAAGCATGGGACAAACCGCGCCGGCCCTGGATCAGATCGAGTTGGCGCTGGCCGTTCCGGAGCTGGCGCTGACCCTGCAGCAACGCCTGGAAAGTAAGCGCGACGAGCTGCGGCGCCGGATCAATTCCCAGCGCGCCGGCAGTGGGCGGTGAGCCACCGGTTACCCTGGCAGTTCAGCCAGCGGCGAATACCCTGATGCGCGTGCATTTCCGTACCCTCGGCTGCCGGCTCAACGAGGCCGAGACCGAGCAATGGGTCCGTGGCTTTCAGGCCCACGGTTACGCGTTGACGACCCAAGCCCAGGCCGCCGATATCATCGTACTCAATACCTGCGCCGTCACGCAGGCCGCCGCCCGCAAATCGCGCCAGCTGCTGCGTCAGCTCCGCCGGCATAATCCGCGGGCCTATCTGGTCGCGACAGGCTGCCAGGTCAGTTTGCCGACCGAGCAAGCCAGCGCGGCTTTACCGGTGGATCTCATCGTGGCCAATTCCGATAAAGAGGCTTTGGTCAAATGGGTATTGGATAGTTGCGGGCTGGAGTCATCGACGCCCACTCCGGTTGACGACCAAGCATCGAGTCTGTTCGAGCGGGGCAGGCAACGGGCCTTTATCAAAGTGCAGGATGGTTGTCGCTGGCGCTGCAGCTTCTGCGTGGTGACGCTTGCGCGGGGTGATGAACGCAGTCGGCCCATCGCGGCTGTTATCGAGGACATCCAAGCCCAGCAGGCCAGTGGTATTGGGGAGGTCGTGCTCACCGGCGTGCATGTGGGCGGCTATGGCCATGATCTAGGCTGCACCTTGCGAGATTTGATCGAAGCGATCCTGGCGCAAACCGATTTGCCTCGCCTGCGGTTGGCTTCGGTCGAGCCTTGGAATTTGCCAGCCGATTTCTTCCAGCTTTTTGCGAGTCCGCGCCTGTTGCCGCATTTGCATTTGCCCCTGCAAAGCGGCGCCGATGCAGTCCTCAAACGCATGGCACGGCGCTGTTTGAGCGCTGATTTTGCCGACCTTGTGCAGCGGGCGCGGGCGGCAGTGCCGGCTCTTAACATTACCACCGATATCATTGCCGGCTTTCCTGGCGAAACGGCCGACGATTGGCAGCAAACCCTTGATTTCGTCGCTGCTATGGGCTTCGGTCACGTCCATGTTTTCCCCTATTCGCCGCGTGCGGGGACCAAGGCGGCGACTTGGCCGGATGATGTGCCGGACCCGGTGAAACGGGCGCGGGTCAATGACATGCTGGCGTTATCCCAGCAGCTCAAGCAGCAGGCGATGCTGGCTCAGGTAGGCACTGTCCAGCCAGTGCTCTGGGAAGGTATCGAGCCTGCTTCGGCGCGAGCACACGCCACGGTGATTGCAGGCTATACGCCTCAGTATTTGCGAGTGCGTGCCCGCCTACCCGCCGCGCCAAGCAGTCAGGACAGGCCCGTGCCGCAGCCCAGCGACATCACGCCAACGCGGCTGCTGGCGCTGGATGAAGCGGGCGATGCGCTGCATGGCGAGCCGCTTCAAGTCCCTAAAACAATCTCTCAGCGGCCGGCGCCGTAGGGCGGGTTT
>CAYFSA010000121.1:6370-8538 GCA_964345605.1 uncultured Ectothiorhodospiraceae bacterium | reverse complement strand
GCGCCCGGCGAGATCCAGAACCTGCGCAACGACGCTATTCTGGCCGCGCTATCGAAGAAGCTCTCCATGCATCACCTGGGCATCAGCGATGTGCTGGCGCTGACAAAACTGCTCGACTACCGCCCGCGCGAGATCATCCTGCTCGGCGTGGTGCCGGAGAATCTGGAACTCGGCACCGAGTTGTCCCTCCCCGTCTCACAGCAACTGCCCGACATCCTGAACAGCCTTCAAATGATCCTCAGCGACTGGCACATCGCCATGGGCCCGCGCGCTTCCGCCATTCAAGCCCCAGCCGGCGCCGCGCTTTTCCTGGCGCACCCGGTTAACCCGGCGTAACGAGAACCCCGTTTCAGTGAATTTCGCGACAAGCGGATTCTTGCCGGTGGGAGCGGCGCGAGGGACTACCCTCGGAACCAACCCTCAGGATGCATCGTCAAGGCTGAGGGTATGTCGCACCCGCGCCAGGGTGGCGCTGGCCTCGGAAAAGCGATAGTTGCTGATCTGGCGGTCAAGGCGCTCATAGGCATCAGGGTCGAGGCCGGCGCGCAACAAGGTGCGATGCTCGTGCCACAGATCCTCGGCCAGTGGGTCGTAGGCTTGGGTTAGATCATGCAAATGCCGCAGTACTTCATCGAGGCCTTCGTGATCCACCGGCGCTGGTAACGTGGCATCCTCTGTTGAATCCAGGGCGCTTTGGTTCAGCGACCCTTGCTCTAGTCCGCGCTGCCCGTGCCAAGCGGCAATCAGGGTCAGCGCGCCTTCCAGGTGTTCGGCCAGCCGCGCGCGCGCCTCGGCCAGCTCGGGAGTGGCTTGCGGCTGGTCTCGCAGCTGATCCTCCAGCACGCGCGCGGCGGCACGAATCTCCGTCAGCCCCAGATTGGCGGCGGCGCTGGCCAGGCTATGAGACTCGCGCTCTGCAAGCGCCCGATTCCCGTTTGCCAGAGCTGCATCAATGCGTGCCAAGCTCCCGGCATGAGTGTCTGCGAACAGCCGCAGAAAATTGGGCCAGATGTTGACATTTGACCCCAGCGTCATCCGCAATGCAGCAGGATCAAGACCCGGGATCGCCGGTAGGTCTGGCGTTTCGTGCGCGCAGCTTGCCGACGCCACAGGCGCTGCGCCTTGCGCTTCAAGCCCGAGCTGTTCGGCGATCAGACCATAGAGGCGTGTCGCCTCGAACGGCTTGCCCAGATGGGCGTTCATGCCGGCCTCGTGGGCGCGGGTCACATCCTCATCACCCACATGGGCGCTCAGACCAATGATTGGCAGCCGGTCACCATCGGGCAAGGCGCGGATGCGCCGGGTCGCTTCCAGCCCGCCCATTTCTGGCATCTGAATGTCCATCAGGACCAGATCGAAGGCTGTGCAGCCGTGTTCGTGTAGCTGCGCCAGCGCATCGACGCCATGCTCGGCCTCGCTGACCAGCATCTCGGCGCGCTCCAGCATGGCGCGCGCAACCTCGCGATTGACCTCGTTGTCCTCGACCAGTAACACCCGCCGACCGGCCAGCTCAGGCGGTGCCTGCAACACGGACAGGGATTGATCGCTGGGGGGTTGCTCATGCGGCAGCGGACACTGGCTCCAGATGGTGAACCAGAAGGTGCTGCCCACGCCAAGCTGACTGTCCACGCCAATGGCGCCCCCCATCATTAGCGCCAGGCGCTTGCAGATTGACAGCCCCAGACCGGTGCCGCCATAGCGGCGGGTAATGGAACCATCGGCCTGGTGGAAGGGCTGGAATAACTCGGTGCGGTCGGCCTCGCTCAGACCAATCCCGGTATCCTGTACGCGAAACTCCAGATGTACCCGCTCGCGGGCTGAGTCGGCATCCGCCGGGAGGCGTTCAAGCAGTCGCGCTTCAATGCGAATCGTGCCCTGCTCGGTGAACTTCACCGCATTATTTGCCAGATTGAGCAGAATCTGGTTCAGTCGCAGCGCATCGCCGTAGAGGGTCACTGGCACCTCGGGTGCGCAATGGATGGCAAAATCCAGCCCCTTGTTCGCGGCTGGGTGCGCGATGATACTGCGTACTTTCTCGAGTAGCTGAGACAAGGCGAAGGGTTGCGCCTCCAGCTGCAACCGGCCGGCTTCGATCTTGGAGAAATCCAGCAGATCGTTTAGCAAAGCCAGCAAGGTCTCGGCAGCCCCGTGTGCCGTGTGCAGATAAT
>CAYFSA010000121.1:0-6270 GCA_964345605.1 uncultured Ectothiorhodospiraceae bacterium | reverse complement strand
CGGGTTTGGCCATCGCCGCAGTGTATCCGCGCTTCGACCGGTTCGAGCGCGCTCTGCGTGGCGGTGGCCCGTGCCATTTTTTGCTCCCATTCCGCCTGAATCTGCTGGCGATAGTGGGGGTCCGGATAGGCCAGTCGCCACCAGTGTGCGACATCCGGCATGTCCTCGACTTCGTAACCGATGACGTCACGAAACACCTGATTGACCAGCAGTACGCGCTCCTCAGTACCGCTTGAAATGAGAATCGGCAGCGGGGAGTTCTCAAACAGGGTGAGGAAATTGGCTTCCTGCTCACGCACTTCCTGCTCCAATCGCAGGCGCTCGGTTAAATCGACAGTCAGTCCATCAATGCGCAGTACGCGGTTGCGCTCATCCATCACTGGGTGCGGAAAGGTTAGCAGATGGCGGGTTTTGCCATCCAACTCATAGTGCAAGGTCACCGGCGCCGGCACCTGGCCGAGCCAGCAGGCCGCCATCGCTCGTTGACCCCGCGTTAAGGAATCAGCACTCCAAATGGCAATGTCGCGCCAGTTCATGCCGAGCATCTCGCGCTCATCAATGCCAAAGAGTTCTCTCGACCCGACACTTGAATTCAGCATGCCGCCATGCACATCGAGCGAATAAAAATGCAGCACCGAGCGGGCCGACTCCACCATGCCGCGATAGCGTTGCTCGCTGGCGGCCAGGTTGCGTTCGGCGCGGCGGCGGCGGACGATTTGGTTCCTTAAGCTGAGGTTCCACAGCACAACCAAGGCCACCACCAGCGCGGTGCCGCCAACAATTTCCCACAGCAGTGCTTGATCCATGCCCGACGCCGGCGGCGGCGCGCGCAGCCAGCGGCTTTGAATGGCATCGCGTTCAGCTTGGGGAATGGCCGCGATGGCGCGCTCCAGCAGTCCCACCAGTATCGCCCAGTCCGGGCGCACCGCCGTGGCCAGATCGAAGCTGAAGGGGGTCTCGCCGGCGACGCGAATCTGAAAGCGTTGTTCGTGCGCAATGGCGTGACTGACGGCGAACAGATTGCCAATGAGCGCATCGGCGCGCCCCTCGGCCAGCCAGCGCACAGCGGTGCGCACATCCGGTGCCAGCACCAGCTCGATCTCGGGGTGCTCGGCGCGCAGCCACTCCTCAGAGGCATAGCCTTTCACCACCAGCACCTGCTGTCCGGCCAGCTCACCCATGCTACCGATCAGCGGCGTTTCCACGCGCGCGAAGATGGCCACCGGAAATTGCAGGTAAGGCGTGGTGAAATGCCAGGGGCCCTGGCGGCGTTCCGGGGTGGGCATGACCGATGGCAGCAGATCGAACTCACCGCGCGCGAGGGCCTCCAGCGCATCCGGCCAGTCAGTGATGGCCTGCGCCTCAAAGCGCACCCCCAGCAAGGTTCCGATTTCGCGCATGTAATCGGAGGCGATGCCGGCCGGTTGGCCCTGGTCGTCGTGGTATTCAACCGGCGGCCAGTCGTCCAGGCCATAGCGAATGACGGGATGCTCGGTCAGCCAGGTGCGTTCGCTCTGGCTGAGCGTCAGGCGCTGGCTGAAGTCGTCTACAAGAGGCTGCTCAATCCAGCGAGTGAGGATCGTCCGCCATTGTGACGATGTGATGCTCGCCAAGCCGAGATTGAGAATCTCCACCAGCGGCTCCCAGTCGTGGCGAATCGCCATGGCAAACTGGCTTGCGCTGTCGTCGAGAATGCCCGCAAGTCCAAAGCCGATCAGGTTATTCTGCCGCCGCCACCAATCGAAGGTGCCCGATGAGACCACCAGATCAATCTGCCCATTGAGCAGCGCGGTCGCCATGTCTTCGTTGTTAGCAAATGCGACGCGCTCGATCTGATCAGCCACAGGAGCCAGTGCGGCATCAACCATTTTAAAGCCTTGCAACGCCCCAACCCGTTGTCCCACCAAGGCATCAAGAGCGGTTCGCGTCAGCGTTTTGCCATCTTTAGTGTAAAGATTAAGATATGTGGTGTAATAATCGTCGGTCAGCCGAAAGGCGTCGTCCCAAATCGGCAGTCGCGCGACCGCCAGCAAGCCGTCGATGCGCCTGGCTCTGGCGTCTTCAATCAGTTGAGGCCAGTCGGAACCGACCTGCACGCGGATGTCGGTGCCAAGCCGCTGATTGAGCAGGTCAAGCATATCAATCGTGATCCCGGAGAGCTGACCATCGGCGGCGCGGATCAACGCTGGCGGCCATTGATCCGACATCCCCAGAACAATGTCGGGATGGGCGTCAAGCCAGGCGCGTTGCGCGGCACTCAGTGGGATGGTTTGCGATGCGGCGTCTTTGTCTCCCCAAGCAGGGCCCCAGATCGCAAGGCCAATGGCGAGTAGCAAGAGTGCAAAGAGGATATCTTTGCCTGTGCGCACGCCTGCTTGGATTCGGCGCGTCACGGATGGTTTGCCGGCATGCGCAGATGCATGCAGGTACGATCTTCTGCATCCGAGGTGGTCATGCGCAACTCAAAGCCCATGGTGTCGGCCATGAGTTTGGCGGAGTAGGTGCCTAACCCGGTCCCGCCCGTTTTGCCGTGGGTGCAGTATTTTTCAAAGAACCGGTCGCGAACGGGTGCTGGAACCGCGCCCCGGTTGCAGAGTTCGAGGCGCACCCAGTTAGCGACTTGGTCATTGCCCCCGTCATTTGGCCCGCCCTGCTCCCCTTGATCCAACTCCCCTTGATCTAATGTCTGATGATCGAATTCGATATCCAGGCGGATATTCTCGCCGGGTGGCGAAGCCTCCACCGCGTTGGCAAGCAGATTCCCGAGCATTGAGCCCAGGAGTCGAGCATCGGCGGCAACCATCACCGCGCCAGGCGGGTTTCCGTCCGCTGATTCCAACGACACCGCTTGGCCATTGTGGCGAATCTCCAGACTCAGCTGCTTGCGGCTCAGCGGTTGTGCAATAAAGGCGCAGACATTCTGCAGAATCCGCGTCAAATCGATGCGATTTGGGCTGTAGTTGAGTTGACCAGTCTCCATTTTGAACAAATCGAGCGAGAGGTCGATCAGATCGAGCATGCGCTTGCCGGATTCGCGAATGAGTTCGATATCTTCGCGTTGATCCGCGCTCAGGTTCTCATCCATCAGTAACAAGTAGGGCACATTGATCACGACATTGAGCGGCGTTTTTAGATCGTGCCGCATGATGCGCTCAACATCCTCCCGTACGCGTTCGAGTTCCTTGCGATCCTTAATGTTTTGCTTGACCGCGACATAGCTCTGCAACTCGCCCTGATCGTCAAACACCGGCGAGATGGCGGTTTCCACCCAGTACAATTCCCCGTCCTTGTTTTTATTCACCAGCTCGCCGCGCCAGGTCTCGCCGCGTTCTAGGGTGGCCCACATTTCTTCATAGAACGCCTGACTCTGTTCGCCAGACTGAAGAATACGCGGGTTTTTCCCGATCACTTCCTCGCTGGTGTAGCCACTTAGCTGAGTAAAATGCGGATTAACATAGAGAATATCGCCATGGGTGTCGGTCACGGTAATGGACACAGGCGCGCGTTCCACTATTCGCATCAAGGTGCGCAACCGCGCATCCAGTGCACGTTGTTCGGTCACATCGAGCGCGATCCCCTCAATGAGTTCCTGCTCGCGTTCCTGGTCGAAAACCCGGTAGACATGGACTTCAAGCAGGCGCAAGCTCCCATCCGGGTGGCGAAAACTCAGCTCAAAGCGCGCTTTATCGCGCCCCTGCGACAGCCAATGCCGGCTCTCCCCAATCACAATGGTGAGCGACTCGGGAGACCAGTTCGCCAGGTTACGCCAGGATTGGCCAATGGCGCCCTCCGCAGTGGCGCAGCCAAGCAACTGCGTAAAGCCCTCGGAGAGATACAACAGCTCGCCATCGGGCGCATTGGTAAAGAAAAACAGCCGGTCGGCCAGTTCAGAGAGCAAGCGCGCGAAACGGGCCTGGCTTTCGCGCAAGGTGGCCTCGGCCTGCTCGCGCTCAGCGACCTCGCGCGCCAGCAGGGCGTTTTGGGTTTCCTGATCGTCGCGCTCGCGCACCACGCGCGCCACCAGCTTGTTGCTTGCCTGCAGGGCACGCTGCGCCTGCTTAATCTGCTGGGCCAGGGCAAGCTGCGCCTTGATCCGCGCCTGAACCAAGCGTGCATTCACCGGTTTGGTGACATAATCCACCGCGCCTACGTCAAACCCAAGCTCCTCGTCCTCGGGGCGATCCCGGGCGGTGAGAAAAATCACTGGTATTTCGCGGGTTCCGGGAATGGTTTTCAGCCGCTGGCAGAGCGCGTAACCATCCATTTCCGGCATCATAATGTCGAGCAAAAACAGATCGGGCGGGCCTATACGGCGCACAATGTCCAGTGCCTCGGCGCCGGAATTCGCCACACGCAAGCGATAATTGTCCTTGAGTCGGTTAAACAGCAGCTTAAGATTATCGACCTGGTCATCAACGATCAGAATGGATGGAAGATCGGGCATGGCTGGAACTCCAAAACTGCATTGATTCTCTGTGTACCGCGAATAATGCAGCTAGGTTTAAAGCTGCTGGAACCAGGCGATCTTAAATTGTGTTCAAGGTGTTGTAAATGCGTTTTGTCATGCTGACCATGCCCGCGGGACCTGAGCGCCGGCGCTCTGTCAGATTCGGCGGAAGCCAGACGGATTTAGCAGTTGCTCAGTGCCTGAGGGCATGCGCGGATGAATGCCGGTGCAATCTTCCGCGCCAGAGGTGGTGACGCTCAGAGTGAAGCCCGTGGTAGCAGCCATGGGTTTGGCTGAATAGGCGCCGAGTCCGTTGTTGTTGGCACACTCCAGCGCTCACATCAGCGTTCACATCAGGAGTGAGCAACAACATTTCACGACATTTTCAGAGATTTAACGCGCGCTGCCGTAGAGCAAACGAGGGACGTGGCCGTTTCGAGCTTTACGCCGGAGCCGCGCCATCTGGCCTTTTAAGTAAACGTAGGATGGGTAGAGCGCAGCGAAACCCATCATTGGCCTGCGGTTAGCCTCGGTGTCGATGGGTTTCGCGGCCGGTAACCGTCGGTGCAGATCGGCCAGTCATGAGACGGCCGCTCTACCCATCCTACGCTGGCTTGGGGCCACACCTGCGGCAGGATCATAGACTTATTGGGTCGAACTGTCTTTCGGCGAGGCAAACTCCTGATGGGGCGTTTTCGAGACTCCGCCGCCGCTGCCGCTGTCATCCTGGGTCACGGATTTTAGTTTTGAAACACATTCTCCATCCTTGGCAGACCAGATCATGCCCTTGGGGCATTGCGTCTGCGGGACTGCAGCCTCCCGTGCCTTTTGGAGCCCCTGTTCGAGCCCTTTTTGGGGAACGGGTGTGGTGCTGTCGCTGTCTTTTGCTGCAGTAGGACCTGCAACCATCAGCACATATGCCAGCGTAACCATAACAATGCAAAGGCCCCATGGATAAACAGCTTTCTTTAGAATACGGTACTTTATCATCATTTGTTCCTTTTTTCTGAATCAGCCCTGTTGAAGGTTTCCAGCTATTTTCCACCCCGTGTGACCTTGATCACCACGGAGAACTCACCGGTGTTGTAATAATCCCCTGTAAACGTGCAGTCATTGATCCCGATGGAAAGAGGGCCTTTTCTTCCGGTCATGGCTCTGTCGCTGCCGACAAAGTACATGCCGTAGTCATCTTTGGCCAGCAGTCCGGCGTGACCTTCCCATCCGCTGAATTCAGCCCCCATCGGATCCTCGCAATAGGCAAAATCATCTGGAAAATCTATGTAATAGATATCTCTTTGGTATCCGGCAGGGGAGGCACACGAGTAGTGATGGCCGTTGGAAAAACAGACATGGCCCGCAGCCTTGAACGCCACCCGGTCGCCCTCGCGAAGCACAATCCCGGTGGCCTTCCACGGCACGTTCCCCGGAATTTTGACGATGACCTGGTCCACCTTGGGCTCTAGTAGCGGAGGTGGTTTCTTTTTCTTTGCCTCATCCGCCAGGGCCGGAAAGCCGATAGATAAAACAAGAACAACCAATAAGATAATTCTTTTCATGTAATGCCTCCTTTAGTTTTTTTCGAGAACCCTTGATGCCGCAATCGCTGCCGGATTAACTACCATGGTGTCAATTCCATCGAGTTGCAGGATCATTCACCAGACCCGTATCTGAAATCATCGGCATTGATATGACCCCAACCACCATTGTGCTGGTCGCAGATAACTATACTGGCCAAGTTTCCTTTATAGGAAGAGACATCCCAGGTAACACGCTGCATGCTCTCATTGTTATTTCCTGTGGACTTGAGGACCTCTTTTCTGTCC
>CAYFSA010000120.1:0-8539 GCA_964345605.1 uncultured Ectothiorhodospiraceae bacterium | reverse complement strand
AGCTTGGGAACCAGCGATCAAAATTTGAGTAATCTATCAGTCGGTAGTGCCCCGATTCGGAAGTGTACAGATTGTTTTCGGTTCAAAGCCATGATTTCGAAAAACCTGCTCAACCAGCGGTTGGATTTCCTAACCTCCTAGCCTCTGACAAGCTCGCCCGCAAACAACAAATCCTCCCAAACCTTGCGCTTGTCTGCTGGATTGCGCAGTAAATAGGCGGGATGATAGGTCACGATCACGGGCGTGGCGGATTCGTTGAGCGGGTGGATCTGTTGGCGCAAATCGCCGAGCTTTTGGTCGGTTTGCAGTAGGCGATGGGCGGCAATGCGGCCCATGGCGACGATCACCTGCGGGCCGATGAGCTGGATTTGCCGGCGCAGGTAGGGCCAGCATTGCAAGGCCTCGGCCGGAGTGGGTTCACGATTGCCCGGTGGGCGGCATTTGCAGACATTGGCAATATAGACCCGGCTGCGGTCCTGGCCGAGCGCGAACAGGATTTGATCGAGCAGCTTGCCGGCCCGGCCGACGAAGGGTTCGCCTTGGCGATCCTCGTCAGCACCGGGGGCTTCGCCGATAAACAGCCAATCGGCCTGGCGATGGCCGACGCCGAATACGGTCTGGGTGCGGCGTTCATGCAGGGGGCAGGCAGTACAGGCAGCGACTCGCGCTTGCAAAGCCTCCCAGTCCAATTGGTCAATACTTGACGATGCTGTAGCCAGGGCAGTCGAGCCAGCGTTAGCCGACTCCACTGTTGGCGTTGCATACTTGGAAGGTGCTGCAGCAGGCATTGGTTCGGCAGGGTCAGACTCACTCACAGCCAGCTCGGCTGGGGGCGCCGCGTTTGCCGCGCGACGCGCCCAAACCGTGATGCCCATGGCCTGCAGGCAGGCCAGTTGGTACTGGTCCCAGGGCAGCTCGGAATCAGACATCGCCGAACTGCGGATGCTCGCGCTCGGTGCTGGTCATCAGCTTGTTCAGGGCATTCAGAAACGCCATGGCCGAGGCGATGACGATATCCGTATCGGCCCCCTGGCCATTGACCACGCGCCCGCCTTTTTCCAGACGCACGGTGACCTCGCCCTGGGCATCGGTGCCGGAAGTGATGTTGTTGACTGAGTACAACAGCAGGGTCGTGCCGCTGTCGATGACCTGATCAATGGCCATCAGCGCGGCATCCACCGGCCCGCCTCCCGTGGCTTCGCCCTGGCGCTCCTGGCCGTCGATGCTCAGCGTGACCCGGGCGACCGGTTTTTCCCCGGTTTCCGAGCAGACATGCAAAGCGATCAATTTGAAGCGCTCGTTTTCGGCTTCGACGGCAGCCTCGATGACCAGCGCCCGCAGGTCTTCGTCGTAAATCTCGTGCTTTTTGTCCGCCAGTTCCTTGAAACGGGCAAAGGCGAGATTCAGCGCCTCTTCAGAATCGAAATCGATGGCAAACTCTTTGAGCCGCGCGCGGAAAGCGTTGCGGCCAGAGTGCTTGCCCAGAACGATCCGGTTCTGGGCCCAGCCGACATCCTCGGCCCGCATGATTTCGTAGGTCTCGCGCTGCTTGAGCACGCCATCCTGATGGATCCCGGACTCGTGGGCGAAGGCATTGGCGCCGACGATGGCCTTGTTCGGCTGCACCGGAAAGCCCGTCACGCCGATAACCAGCCGCGAACTTGGCACGATCTGGGTGGTATCGAGGGTGGTATCGCAGGGGAAGACATCCTGGCGGGTGCGTACCGCCATTACCACTTCTTCGAGGCTGGCATTGCCGGCGCGCTCGCCGAGGCCGTTGATGGTGCACTCCACTTGCCGGGCGCCGTTTAATACGGCCGCCAGGGAGTTGCCCACGGCCAAACCCAGGTCATTATGGCAATGGACGGAAAAGACCGCCTTGTCGGCATTGGGAATGGTCTCGCGCAGCCGGCGAATGAGGTCGCCGAACTGATGCGGGATGTTATAGCCGACGGTATCCGGAATGTTGATGGTGTTCGCGCCGGCATCGATGGCCGCCTCGATGATGCGGCACAGGAAATCAAATTCCGACCGGCCGGCGTCTTCGGCAGAAAACTCGACATCATCGGTATAACGTCGAGCCCGCTTGATCCCGGTAACCGCCTTCGCCAATACATCCTCTGGTTCCAGGCGAAGTTTATGCGCCATGTGGATAGGCGAGGTGGCAATGAAAGTATGGATGCGACCGGAGACGGCCGGCCCAATAGCCTCGCCAGCCCGGTCAATATCCGTTTCGTTGGCGCGGGCCAGGGCGCAGACTGTACTTGCCTTGATCGTTTCCGCGACCGTTTTTACCGCCTCGAAATCGCCGCTGGAGGCCGCCGGAAAGCCAGCCTCGATGATATCGACCCGCATACGCTCCAAGGATTTGGCGATGCGCACTTTTTCCTCGCGGGTCATGGATGCGCCAGGGCTTTGCTCGCCGTCGCGCAAGGTGGTGTCGAAAATATACAGCTTGTCTGTTGGCGCCATGGTACTCACTCGTCACAATGAAATGGGGTCGTCTAACGGCAGTATTGCCGTTGGTCATGACGGAAATCAATGGGTTGTGGATCAGCTGCGTTTGCCCTCGCCAGGGGGGTTGACGTATTAGCCGCGCAGCCGCGGCAGTCGCAGGACGAGGGGCAACAGGACGAACCGGCAACGCGAGACTGCCCGCAACAAGGAGCGAACGAATTGGGCGTTGCGATAAGACATGACGAGTTAATCGCGTGGTGAATGGTTGCATTCACTATACGATGACTCAGCTGCGATGCCAACCCTTTGCTGCATAGGGCTTGCCGGATTGAGCGCTTACTGCAGGCTGAGCCAGAGGGCCTTGGCGCTCCAGGCCCCTGTGCGCATCCAGTTACTCATGACCAAGCGGCGGATAAGGGCGGTATGCTTGCCCTGGGCAAGCCGACGATGCAACGGCACTTGATAGCCCATGGTCGAGGCCCAGACGAGGGCAACCAGTGCTGCCGCCGGCATTACCACCGAATAGCTGGCGCCGGCATAGGTCCACAGCACCAACGTAGCCGCTTCCGCCAGCATCAAAGGTAAGACGAGCGTGGTAATGCGCGCGACGTACCAGCGATGATAGGTGGGGAAATCCGCAGTGGCGATCCATTGAAAGCCAGGGTAGACGATGACCTGAACCAACCAGATCAATACCACCAACATCCAGCTCAGGATGAGCTGCACAGAAGCTAAAGCAGTTGTTTCCATGGCGGATTTTTGCTCATAAAGGTTTTCTCGACGGGTGGTAAACTCAGTTTATTAGCCACCAGGCCAGCCCGGTCAACTGAATCAGGACAATCCCCCAAAAAATCAGCTGAAAGCGTGACTTGGCGGTCTTGTGTCGCCATACCTGCTGACCTGCCCAGGCCGCTGGACTGCCGCCCACCAAGGCTACACCATGCAGGATCAGCTCGGGTATCCGTCCTGCTTCGCCCCCGGCGACTAGCTTGTCGTAACCATATAACCCCAGGGTCACCAGATTGATCGCCGCGATATAGGCGAGGGTGGGGGACAGGCTCAGCCATGCCGTGCCACCGAAATACAGCAATAAGGTGGCCACGAGGGCCAACAGGCCGAACTGTCGCAGGGGATGCAGGGTTTGGGACATATTTAAGGAAACCATCACATTGCACGATTAACAGGCGCTATAGTCTTCACGCCTTCAGCGTAATGACTCAGAATTAAGGGATCGATTGCAACTGCCGCGATTTGCCCATGGCCAACCCGACACCTCATGATATCTACAGCCGCCTCGAGCGCAACCTAAACAGCGTGCTTACCGGCCAGGCCGGCACTATCCGCCAGCTGCTCGCGGCCTTCGCGATAGGCGGCCATGTCCTGCTCGAGGATTTGCCCGGCACCGGCAAGACCACTTTGGCTAAGGCCTTTGCGCAATCACTGGACTTAACCTTTCGCCGGGTCCAGTTTACGCCCGATCTGCTGCCCGCCGATATCATCGGGGTATCCATTTATACCCAGGAGGATGGCCGCTTTCATTTCCATCGCGGGCCGCTGTTTACCGATGTCCTGCTCGCCGACGAGATTAACCGGGCCTCGCCGCGAACCCAGTCAGCCCTGCTGGAGGCCATGGGCGAGGGGCAGGTCAGCCTGGATGGCGAGCGCCATGGCCTGGCCGAGCACTTCTTCGTAGTGGCCACTCAGAACCCCATTGAGCTGCACGGCACTTACCCTCTGCCCGAGGCCGAAATGGACCGCTTTGCCATGCGTATCCGCATGGGCTTGCTTGCTGCAGAAGAAGAAGTGGCCATTCTCACGGCTCAGCAGTATGGCCACCCCTTGGAACAGCTGACGCCATGCGCCGATCACGAGGCGATTCGCCAGCTCCGTCAGGCTGTCCAGGCCGTTCATGTCAGTGACGAGCTGAAGCGTTATATTGTCGATCTGGTCGCGGCCACCCGCAGCGAGCCGGGGTTGCAGATGGGGGCGAGCACCCGGGGCAGTCTGACTTTGATGAAAACCTCTCAGGCACTTGCGTTGCTGGACGGCCTAGATTTTGTGACACCGGAAGTGGTCCAGGAGTTGGCTGTGCCGGTGATCGCCCATCGTTTGCAGCTTGATCCGCAAGCTCGCTTCGGCGGCCGCACTGAGGCCTCGGTGGTTGAGGCAATATTGGATCGGCTGCCGGTACCCGTTTAAGACTGATCGGCGCGCCGCGCTTCGAATGCCCGTACCTGCCGGCGGGCTTCGCTCACGCCCCGCTCGGCGGCACGGCGAAACCATACGGCCGCTTTTTCTGCATCTTTTGGCACGCCCTCGCCATGGTAATGCATCATGGCAAGCTGAAATTGGGCATCCACGGCATCGCAGGCCACCAGTTTGGTTGCCGTATCCGCAGGTTTGCCCAGGCTCGGGGCGTTCAACAGGCGGCCATGAGTGTTCTCGGGGTAGGGCAGTTCGATGGCCAGGTCGTCGTGAGGCGGTGATTGCTTGGCGCTGCCTTTATCGGCTTGCGTGTCCTGGGCGCGTGCCGCTTCGGGAGCCGGCCAGGGCAGCGGCAATTCGGGTTGCGATGGCTGCCGCGCGCAACCCGCAAGCGCCAATACCAGGACCAGGACCAGGCAATAACCCCAGCTCATGCTGCTGGGTCGTGCAGGCTTGTCAAGCGACCTAATCGGTCTTGCTGGCGATGTTAACATGGCCAATGCTGTGGTTTATGCTGCAGCTGATTCATTGATTACAGGACCTCCGACGGGGCTCGGCTGTTTCATGCTCAGACGCTTGTTCTTTATCGGTTTTCGCCCGGTTTATCAGTTCAACCAGGCCATCGTGCGCCGGTTTACCCTGCCGGGGCTGACTGTGCTCGGCGGCATGATCGGCGCCGGGGTAATCGGCGTCGACACCCGCCAGAATATGGCACATCAATTGTTCAGCCTGCTGTTCTGCTTGTTGGCACTGGCCCTGCTGGCTACCTGGCGGTTTCGTCCCCGCTTGTCTATCGAGCGCGAGCTGCCGCCTTACGCCACGGTGGGCGAGCCCCTGCGCTATCGGGTGCGTGTCCATAATCATGGCCGCCGCCTGCAGCGCGATTTGCAGATCACCGACGAGCTCGTGACGGCCTGGCCGCGTTTTGCCACGCTGCGGCAAAGCCCCGGCCCCGCCTGGCGCGAGCGTAACCGCTTCGACCGCTATATCGGCTACACGCGCTGGCTGTGGCTTTTGGTCCAGCAGCGCGGCGCAAGCTTAAATCCGGTGGCGCTGCCGCCGGTGCCGCCGCAAGGCAGTGTCCCGGTCGAGCTGAGTCTGACCCCGCAGCGCCGCGGCTATATCGAATTCGCCCGGCTGCGCCTGGCACGGCCTGATCCGCTGGGGCTGTGCAATGCCCTGGCCCGAATCCCGCAGCCCGGGCGTCTGCTGGTGCTGCCGCAGCGCTACCCCCTGCCGCCGCTGCAGTTGCCCGGGACCCGGCATTATCAGCGCGGCGGCGTCCAGCTGGCCCAATCCATCGGCAATCAAGACGAATTCGTCGGCCTGCGCGATTACCGGCCCGGCGATCCGCTCAAGCTGATTCATTGGCGCAGCACGGCCAAACGCGGCAAACCCCTGGTCAAGGAGCTGGCGGACGAATTCTACACCCGCCACGCCCTGATTCTGGATACCTTTTGTGAGCCTGCCGATAGCACCGCTCAAACTGCCTTCGAGGCCGCTGTAGCGGTTGCTGCCTCGGTAACGACCGCCGCGGATCAGCCGGATACCCTGCTCGATCTGTTATTCGCCGGACCCAGAGCTTATCAGTTTACCGCCGGCCGCGGGGTCGGTCAGCTCGAACAATTGCTGACCGTCTTGGCCTGCGTCGAACCGCATTCCGACGAGAATTTTACGGCGCTGTCTGCAGTCGTGAAGGGGCATGCCAACACTTTGAGCGGCTGCGTCTGTGTCCTGCTCGCCTGGGATGAGCCCCGTCAGGCCCTGGTGCAGGCCTTGCGGGCCCGGCACATCCCGGTCAAGCCACTGTATGTCGGTGAAGCGGGCGAGGTCGGTCCGGCCGTTCACCGCGTGCGGCCCAGTCAGCTTGCCGCGGATCTCGCCGCATGGTCCGGCTGAGCCCGCCGCCGGGTTTGTTCGCGGCGACCGTCCTGTTCTGGGGCTGGCAGACGGGGTTGCTGGTCTATGCCGTGCCGCTTGCCGCACTGCTGGCCGGAGCCGCCCTGACCGGCTGGCGCTGGGCCTTCAGCGACAAGGATTTCACCCGCTTAAGCGATCTTACCAATCTGGTCATACTGGGGCTGGCAGCCTATTTCTTGCTTCAGCACGGTGGAAGCGGTTTGTTTCTGTTGGCCATCTGGCTGCCGGTCATTCTCTTGCCGCTGGTAGCCGTGCAGCGCTACAGCGAGGCCGGGTCGGTGGCCTTGCGCAGTCTGTTCCTGTCCCTGCGCCGCTCCGGCCATCCCGCCGGTGCTGCCCGGGTCGATCTCAGTTATCCCTACCTGCTCGCCTGCCTGATCGCTGCCGGTATGCAGCCGAATCCGTATTATTTCTATGGGGTCATCCTCTTGGTGGGGTGGGGGTTGGCCACGGTGCGTCCGCGCCGTTATCCGCTCGGCGTCTGGCTTGTAAGTGTGGCGGCTGCCGCCGGGCTGGCCTATGCCGGGCAAGCGGGGTTGCGGACGACGCAGCTCTGGCTCGAAGATGCCATGATCGACTGGCTGGTCGGCAGCATGCATGAGCGCGATCCGTATCGCCAGCGCACGGCGCTCGGCCAGCTTGGTGAACTCAAGCTGTCGAGTCGGATTCTGTACCGAGTCGAGGCGCCTGCTGATTGGGTCAGCCAGGGCCTGAATCTGCGACAGGCCAGTTACAACTACTATTATCGCATCGGGACTTGGCGGGCTCAGGAGGATACTTTTCAGGCACTGGAACCGGCAGGCATGGGGCACTGGCAGCTCGGCGAGCAACCGCCCGGGGGGCAGCAGGTGCGGGTACTCGGCCGCATGCGCAAAGGCCAAGGTCTGCTGCCGGTCCCCGGTAATACCGTCACCCTCACGGGGCTGGCGGGGGCACGCTTGCAGCGCAACCCTCACGGTACGCTAAAAATGAGCGAGGGGCCGCATTATATCGATTTGACGGCGCAGCTCGGCCAGGGCACGCCGCGCGACGCCGCGCCGCGCCCGGCGG
This sequence comes from uncultured Ectothiorhodospiraceae bacterium, assembly GCA_964345605.1. GTDB lineage: Bacteria > Pseudomonadota > Gammaproteobacteria > CAYFSA01 > CAYFSA01 > CAYFSA01. The sequence continues at coordinate 907 of CAYFSA010000120.1, read as the reverse complement.
ATACCCAAATCCCGGCGCGCGAACAGCCGGTGCTGGATGCCATTGCCGCCCGGCTCGGGCTCGCTGCTGCTGCTCCAAACCAGGCCATCGCTGCCATCGAGGCGTTTTTTGCCGAGGATTTCGCTTATTCGCTGGTGCTGAGCCGCCCGGAAAGCCGTGAGCTAACTCCCATTGCGCATTTTTTACAGAACACCCGCCAGGGCCACTGCGAATACTTCGCCACCGCCACTGTACTGCTGTTGCGTGCTGCCGGTATCCCGGCCCGTTACGCGGTGGGGTATGCCGTGCAGGAGTACGATCCCTTAAGCGGGCATTATCTGCTGCGCCGCCGCCACGCCCATGCCTGGGCGCTGGCCTATGTCGACGGCCGGTGGCAGGCCGTCGATACTACCCCGGCTATTTGGGCCGAGGCCGAAGCCGCGGCGCACGGCGCCTGGTGGGAGCCGGCGAGCGATGTATGGGCCTGGCTGAAGCATTTGTGGTCGAGCTGGCGCTGGCGCGAGCGCGCCGATGAGGGCAGTAATGACTGGCTGCTGTGGCTGCTGGTGCCGCTGCTAGGCCTGTTGTTCTGGCGTCTTTACGGCCGCCAGCGCATCCGGCAGGCGCAGCCAAGCGAGCCGTCAAAAGCGCCGCAGTCCAGCAGTGAATCCCCTTTCAACCAAGTGATCGAACACCTGCAAGCAGCGGGCTATGAGCGCCGTCCCGGCGAGCCGTTGCGGCCCTGGCTGCAGCGTGCCAACCCACCCGGTGCCGAGACATTATTGGCCTTGCTGCCTTATCATCAGCGCCTGCGCTTCGCGCCCCGCGGCCTCGAACCGGCGGCTTACACGCAGCTGCAAACCGGGATCGATGCTTGGCTCAGCCGTTATCCGTGAAGTCCCTGTAGGGTCGGTTTCAACCGACCCCG
>CAYFSA010000119.1:0-8583 GCA_964345605.1 uncultured Ectothiorhodospiraceae bacterium | reverse complement strand
AAGCCCGTTATCGGCCTATTGACGACGACTGACACCACCGGTGTTGCACCGGTGGCGACGGCTGGGCCAGCAACGGCAGCGCTTGAAACACATTCATTGGTTCCAATGGCTTGAAAAATCAAATTTCAGTATTACTATTAGCACTCGTAACCGGTGAGTGCTAACACCACCCACCCCATGTAGCCATCACATCAAACTTGCAGAGGAGTTAAACACTATGCAATTACGCCCCTTGCACGACCGCGTCATCGTGCGCCGCTTGGAAGAAGAACGTAAAACCCCGGGTGGGATCGTGATTCCCGACTCAGCCGCGGAAAAGCCCAGCAAAGGTGAAATTGTCGCGGTCGGCGACGGCAAAATCCTGGATACCGGCGAGCGCCGCGCGCTTGATGTGAAAGTTGGCGACAAGGTGTTGTTCGGCAAATACGCCGGCACCGAGGTCAAGGTCGACAACGAAGAATTGCTGGTGATGCGCGAAGACGATATCACCGCGGTTTTCGAATAAGCCGCTTGCCACGCCTTATTACCTGAATCCAGAGCAACAAATTCTTAGAGGAGTTATTGCATGAGTGCAAAAGAAGTTCGTTTCGCTGACGACGCGCGCCAGCGCATGATCGAAGGGGTTAATGTCCTCGCCGATGCCGTGAAAGTCACTTTGGGCCCCAAGGGCCGCAACGTAGTCCTGGAGAAATCCTTCGGCGCGCCCACCGTCACCAAGGACGGCGTTTCCGTTGCCAAGGAAATCGAGCTCGAAGGCAAGTTCGAGAACATGGGCGCGCAAATGGTCAAGGAAGTCTCCTCGCAGACCTCCGATGTGGCCGGTGACGGCACCACCACCGCGACCGTGCTGGCCCAAGCCATCGTTCGCGAAGGCATGAAAGCCGTCACTGCCGGTATGAATCCCATGGACCTCAAGCGGGGCATCGACAAAGCGGCCACTGCGGCCGTCGAAGAGCTGCGCAAGCTCTCTAGCCCCTGCGAAGATCACAAAGCCATTGCCCAGGTCGGTACCATTTCGGCCAACTCTGACGAGTCCATCGGCACCATTATCGCCGACGCTATGGACAAAGTCGGCAAGGAAGGCGTGATTACGGTCGAAGAAGGCTCGGGCCTGGATAACGAATCCGACGTCGTTGAAGGGATGCAGTTCGACCGCGGCTATCTGTCGCCTTACTTCGTCACCAATCAGCAAAGCATGACCGCCGAGTTGGACGATCCCTTCATCCTGCTGTACGACAAGAAGATCTCCAACATCCGCGAGCTGCTGCCGGTGCTGGAGAACGTCGCTAAGGCCAATAAGCCCCTGCTGATCGTCGCCGAGGACATTGAGGGCGAAGCCCTGGCGACGTTGGTGGTCAACAACATGCGTGGTATCGTCAAAGTTGCTGCCGTCAAGGCGCCGGGTTTCGGCGATCGCCGCAAGGCCATGCTGCAGGATATGGCGATCCTGACCGGCGGCCAGGTTATTTCTGAGGAAGTCGGCCTGTCGCTGGAAAACACCACCATTGATCAGCTCGGCCGGGCTAAACGCGTCCAGATCGGCAAGGAAAACACCACGGTCATCGACGGGGCCGGTTCAGCGCAAGACATCACCGATCGCGTCGAGCAGATTCGCCGCCAGATCGAAGATGCCACCAGCGACTATGACAAGGAAAAACTGCAAGAGCGGGTCGCCAAGCTGGCCGGCGGGGTCGCCGTCATTAAAGTCGGCGCCGCGACCGAAGTCGAGATGAAGGAGAAGAAGGCCCGCGTCGAGGACGCCCTGCACGCCACCCGCGCGGCGGTCGAAGAAGGCGTGGTCGGCGGCGGCGGGGTCGCTATGATCCGCGCGCTGCAAGCCCTGCGCAAAGCTGGGCTTAAAGGCGAAAACGCCGATCAGAACACTGGCATCAGCATTGCTATTCGTGCTATGGAAGAGCCGCTGCGGCTCATCGTGGCCAACAGCGGTGACGAGCCTTCCGTAGTCCTCAATAAAGTGCTCGAGGGAACCGGCAACTACGGCTTTAACGCGGCGACCGGCGAATTCGGCGACATGGTCGAAATGGGCATCCTGGACCCCACCAAGGTTTCCCGTTCCGCGCTGCAAAACGCCGCTTCCGTGGCCGGCTTGATGATTACCACCGAGGCCATGGTTGCCGAAATTCCGAAGAAGGAAGAACCGGCCGGCGGCGGTGGCGCCGGCATGGACGGCATGGGTGGCATGGGCGGCATGATGTAAGCCGCGCACCCCAGTGCTGTGCCATCCGACCGACCCGCTTCGGTCGGGTGTCCCGAAGCCGGGCTGTCAACTTGACAGCCCGGCTTTTTTTGTGGCTGGCTGGAACCCATACTTGGTTAAATTCCGTTTAATTGCAGGGACTTGTCGGCAGAAAGTAATCGTTGCATAAGTGCTCGGAACCCAATGGTCCACCACCCCTTCCCCCGTGGGGGGAAGGGGTGTGAAAACTTATGAAATCATTCTTGCATGGTCAAATCCAGGCCGATTCGAATCAATTCGATATTGTCTCGGCCAGGAGCGCCGCCAGATACTGCCCCGTGTAGGAATCGGGCGTGGCCGCCACCTCTTCGGGCGTGCCGCTGGCGATCACCTGGCCGCCGCGATGGCCGCCTTCGGGGCCGAGGTCGATGAGCCAGTCGGCGGTTTTGATGACATCCAGGTTATGCTCGATGATGATGACCGTGTTGCCGTGGTCGCGCAGTTGATGCAGCACGCTCAGCAATTGGGCGATGTCATGGAAATGCAGCCCGGTGGTCGGCTCGTCGAGGATGTACAGCGTCCGGCCAGTATCCCGCTTGGACAGCTCGCGGGCCAGCTTGATGCGCTGGGCCTCGCCGCCGGATAGGGTGGTCGCACTCTGGCCCAGGGCGACATAGGACAGGCCGACGTCCATCAGGGTCTGCAGCTTGCGCTTGACCACCGGCACGGCAGCGAAGAAGTCCAGGGCCTGCTCGACATCCATGTTGAGCACTTCATGAATGGTCTTGCCCTTGTAGCGGATTTCCAGGGTTTCGCGGTTGTAGCGCTTGCCCTTGCAGATATCGCAGGGGACGAAGACATCCGGCAGAAAATGCATTTCCACTTTGATCAGGCCTTCGCCCTGACAGGCCTCGCAGCGCCCACCTTTGACATTGAAACTGAAGCGCCCGGGCGTGTAGCCGCGGGAACGGGCCTCGGGGGTAGCGGCGAACAGTTCGCGGATGGGAGTGAATAGCCCCGTGTAGGTCGCCGGATTGGAGCGGGGCGTGCGGCCGATGGGGCTTTGATTGATGTCGACGACTTTATCGAGCTGAGCCAGGCCATCGATGCCGTCATGCGCGGCCGGCTCATCGCCGCTGTTGTGCAGGCGCCGGGCGACGGCCCGGCGCAGGGTGTCGTTGATCAGGGTGGATTTGCCCGAGCCCGAGACCCCGGTGACGCAAGTCAGCAGGCCGACAGGAATCGTCACATCCACGCCTTGTAGATTATGGCCGTGGGCGTTGCGTATCCGTAGGGTTTTGTCAGGATCGAGCCCCTGGCGCTGGGTGGGGATGCCGATTTGCTGCTGACCGGCCAGGTATTGCCCGGTGAGGGAATCGGCATTGGCGGCGATCTGCTCAGCGGGACCTTCGGCGACGACCTGCCCGCCGTGTAGGCCGGCCCCCGGGCCCATGTCGACGACATGATCGGCGGCGCGGATGGCGTCTTCATCATGCTCGACCACCATGACCGTATTGCCGAGATCGCGCAGGCGCAGCAAGGTATCGAGCAGCCGGCGGTTATCGCGCTGATGCAGGCCGATGGAGGGCTCGTCGAGGATATACATGACGCCCACCAGCCCCGCGCCGATCTGACTGGCCAGGCGAATGCGCTGGGCTTCACCGCCCGACAGGGTTTCCGCGCTGCGGGCGAGATGCAGGTAATCCAGGCCCACGTTGACCAGAAACTGCAGCCGCTCGCGGATTTCTTTGAGGACCTTGGCGGCGATGGCACCGCGGCGGCCGGGCAGGTCCAGGGCCTCGAACCAGGCCAGGGCCTCGCCGATCGCCATTTGGTTGATCGCCGGCAGGCTTTTCTCGGCGACCAGGACATTGCGGGCATAGGTGTTCAGACGCGCGCCCTGGCAGGCCGGACACGGCCGGCTGCCGAGATACTTGGCCAGCTCCTCGCGGACCCGGGCCGAGTCGGTCTCCCGGTAACGGCGCTCCATATTGGGAATGACGCCCTCGAAGGGATGACGGCGCAGTTGCGGTCGCCCGCCGCTGCTGGGATAGCGGAATTCGATGGTTTCCTCGCCGCTGCCGTAAAACAGGATATCCCGCAGGTCGGTAGCGAGCTCGGCGAGCGGGGCCTCCGGGTCAAAGCCGTAATGCTCACCGAGGGCGGTCAGCAGGGCGTAATAATGGGCATTGCGCCGATCCCAGCCGCGGATGGCGCCGCCGGCGAGACTCAGCGACTCGTTCACGATCACCCGCTCGGGATCGAAGAATTGTTCCACGCCCAGGCCGTCGCAGCGCGGACAGGCACCGTTGGGATTGTTGAAGGAAAACAGCCGCGGTTCCAGCTCGGGGACGGCATAGCCGCATAACGGGCAGGTATAGCGTGCGGAAAAAATGAGTTCGTCGGCATTTGGGTCATCCATGAAGGCGACCTTGACCATGCCATCAGCTTGATTCAGGGCAGTCTCGAAGGATTCGGCCAGGCGCACGGCCATGTCATCGCGCACCTTTAACCGATCGACCACGGCCTCGATGGTATGCTTGCGACGGGCATCGAGCTGCGGCAGCTCGTCGAGCTCGACCAGCTCGCCATCGACCCGCACTCGGATAAAGCCTTTGGCCCGCAGGGCCTCGAAGACCTTTTGGTGCTGACCCTTGCGATCACTGACCAGCGGCGCTAGCAGCATCAGCCGCGAGCCCGCGGGCAGGGCCATGACCTGATCGACCATCTGACTGACGGTCTGGGCATTGAGATCCAGGCTATGTTCCGGACAGCGGGGGATACCGGTGCGGGCATACAGCAGCCGCAGATAGTCGTAGATTTCGGTGATGGTGCCGACCGTCGAGCGCGGATTATGCGAGGTGGTTTTCTGCTCAATGGCGATGGCCGGCGACAGCCCCTCGATCTGATCAATGTCCGGCTTTTCCATCATCGCCAGGAATTGGCGGGCATAGGCCGACAGCGACTCGACATAGCGGCGCTGGCCCTCGGCGAAGATGGTATCGAAGGCCAGCGAGGATTTGCCGGAGCCGGACAAACCGGTGATCACGATCAGGCGATCGCGGGGCAGGTCTAGATCGATGTTCTGCAGATTATGGGTGCGCGCGCCGCGGATGCGGATGTAACTCATGGAGCTGGGTTTTCCCGGGTGGCGGATCAGGCGGGTATTTTGGCATAGATGAGGCGTTGGGTTGATGGTGTCCTAGATGACGGAGGTTGGTCTAAGGAATGAACAGAACCGCGATTTGATTATGACGTCGGCGGCTCTTGCGTGACACCGGCCCCTTTGACGCGGCGCGAAACGGATTGACCATGAGCACTTGTGAAGCGTGCTGCAAGCGCAAAGCCAAGGCGGCCGAGGGGGGTATAGCTGAGGCCTAGCGCCAGGGCGATGCCGACAGTGTTGGCCAGCAGATCGGCGAGTTCGGCTTGGCGGACTGGGCTCAGGCTTTGCAGCAATTCTAACGAGCCGCCCAGGCAGAGCAGGAATAAGGCGCCAAGCCAATTAGTGCGGTGCCGCAGGGTGAGCTGCACGAACCAGAACATCATCAGGCCATAGACCAGGCCGTGCATGAGTTTGTCCTGGCTCGCCAGGTTTGCGCTTACCTGCGCCGGATGGGCCAGCGAGCCGTAGATAGTAACGGCGATTAAGCTCAGCCAGACCCCCAGCCCGAGGTGACGCCAGCGCATGCGCCGGGGTCCAGGATTGTTCGTGGGTGGCGTTGACTCGGCCATCAATGCGTTCAGACTAAGTCATGGAGTCGCACTGGTTGACGGCGCGCCCCCCAATTGCCGGGTTGGGCCTCGAAGACCCCCGCGCAGGCCGTGCCGCATTGCGGGCAATGGCCGTCCGTGGTGAGCTGCCAGTGAGTAATTTCGTACCAGTCTCGCCCGATTAGCCGTTGGCCACAGGTATGGCAATAAGTACTGCCGCCGCTTTCGTCATGGACATTGCCCGTGTAAGCGTAGCGCACGCCGTTGTCCAGGGCGATCTGCCGCGCCCGGGTTAGCGTTTCCGGCGGGGTGGGCGGATGATCGCGCATCTTCCAGTCCGGGTGGAACGCGGTGAAATGCAGCGGAATATCCGGCCCCAGATTGTCGACCACCCACTGGGTCATGGCATCGATTTCCTCGGCGGAATCGTTCTCGCCAGGGATCAGCAGCGTGGTCAGCTCGAACCAGACATCAGTCTCCTGACGCAAATATTTCAGATTATCCAGGACAGTCTGTAGGTCGCCTCCGCAGATTTTCTTGTAAAACCGGTCGGTGAACGCCTTAAAATCGATATTGGCCGCATCCATCAGTGGGAAAAAATCCCGGGCCGGTTCAGGATTGACATAGAGCGCCGTGACCGCAACCGTCTTGATGCCCTGCGCGCGACAGGCTTTTGCGGTATCCATGGCATATTCAAGAAAAACCACCGGATCGTTGTAGGTGAAAGCGATGCTGCGGCAGCCGAGATCAGCGGCAGCCTTGGCAAGCTGGTCCGGCATGGCCTGATCCATCAGCCGGTCCATTTCCCGGGATTTACTCATATCCCAGTTCTGGCAAAACTTACAGGTTAAATTACAGCCAGCAGTGCCAAAGGACAGCACCGGCGTGCCGGGCAAAAAATGATTCAGCGGTTTTTTCTCGATCGGATCCACGCAAAAGCCGCTGGAGCGCCCATAACTGGTCAAAACGACCTGTTCCTGCTCGCGGGCACGCACGAAACACAAACCGCGCTGGCCTTCGGCGAGCTTGCAGGCCCGCGGGCAAACATCACATTGGAGTCGGCCGTCGGCAAGCGTATGCCAATAACGCGTGGCGATTGGTCCAGGTTCGGTAGCGTGTAATTCAGTCACTGGTTAGCCTCCCTTTCGTTCGCCTCGACGTTGAAAGTACCCTATAAAGATTATACTAAAAGACTGTCAGTCAAGCGTCGAGGAGGTCAAAATCATGGCAGCGATTCGCCAACCTGCGGTAAGTGGTATGTTTTATCCGGCACAAGCCGAGGCACTGACGGCGCAGGTCGATAGCTTATTGGCCGCGGCTGCAACCGATGCCCCTGCGCCTAAGGCGATGATCGCGCCGCATGCCGGCTATGCCTATTCGGGCTCGACGGCAGCGCAGGTCTATGCCCGTTTGCGTAATCTTGGCCATGCTATCGAGCGGGTTATCCTGTTGGGTCCGGATCATCGGGTTGGGTTCCGTGGCATGGCTGCGCCGTCGGCAGACTATTTCGCTACGCCGCTCGGCCAGGTGCCGGTGGACCAGGCTGCGCTTCAGCCATTGTTGCAAGCAGGCCTGGTGCAGACCTTCGATGCCGCGCATGCCCAGGAGCATAGCCTGGAAGTCCATTTGCCGTTTTTGCAAAGGGTATTGGCAGGGTTCAAGCTGGTGCCCCTGGTCGTTGGGCAAGTCGAGCCCGATAATGTTGCCGCCGTGATTGAGCAACTTTGGGGCGGGGACGAAACATTGATCGTCATCAGCTCTGACCTGAGTCATTTCCTCAGTTATGAGCAAGCCCGGCACATCGACCAAACCACCTCGGCAGCCATCGAAGCGTTGCAAGGTGACGCCATCGGGCCGCATGAGGCCTGCGGCATGCTGCCGATTCGCGGTATGCTGCAGGTCGCCAAAGCCCATGGGCTGCACCCGCAGACGGTGGCGATGCGCAATTCCGGCGACCTCGGTGCGCCGCGTGATCGTGTTGTAGGATATGGAGCTTATGTCTTTAGTTGAATCAAAAAACCAGCTGAGTCCAGCGATGAAGGATACGTTATTGCATATCGCCCGCCAAAGTATTCAAAAGGGGCTGGAAATGGGAACCCCCTTGACACCCGAACTAGGCGACTATGCCCAGGAACTGGGTAAACAGCGCGCGACGTTCGTAACCCTGCAGCGCCAACACAACTTACGTGGCTGCATCGGCACCCTCGAGGCCCATCGCCCGCTGGTGGTGGATGTTGCCGAAAATGCTTTTGCTGCCGCCTTTCGCGATCCGCGCTTCGCGCCGCTCAAACGCGACGAACTCGCTGATTTGCATATCGAAATTTCGATTTTAACGGCGCCTGAGCGGGTCTATGTCGATAGCGAACAGCACTTGCTGGAAACCCTGCAGCCTGGGGTGGATGGCTTAATCCTAGAGGAAGGCCGCAATCGCGGCACTTTTCTGCCCTCGGTATGGGAGGCCTTGCCCACCCCCCAAGGTTTTCTTACCCAGCTCAAACGCAAAGCTGGTTTGCCAACGGATTACTGGTCAGACCAGCTCAAGGTGTGGCGATATACTGTCGAGAAAATCGCTGAAGCAAGCTGAAGACACGTCAGGCAATTCACACCAAATGGCATGCCCCGCTGGGTAGGGTCGGTTTCAACCGACCACGGCGCCTGAAGGGATGCTCGGC
>CAYFSA010000118.1:4710-8670 GCA_964345605.1 uncultured Ectothiorhodospiraceae bacterium | reverse complement strand
GCCGTCATCCGGCCGGCAGGGCCAAAAGGCCACGAGCGCGTCACCGTCGATATTCAGGATCTCGCCGCCGTGCTTTTCCATGACGCACGAGACCTGGTCAAAATAGTCATGGGAAAAATCCGCCAGAGCCGGCACCGGCAGTCTTTCCGAAAGGCCCGTATAGGCTTCGATATCAGAGTATAAACAAACGCCACACAGCCGCTGCTGAAAAGGCCGCTGCCCATAGCGGGCATGCCAACCCCGCACCCGGGGCGGGATATAGCGCTTGTTCAGCCGATAGAGCTCGCGGTACCAACGCCAGGCCAAGCCGGCCAGCACCAGGACCGGCACCACCAGTAACGGCGTAATCACCGGTAGCCACAAGGGAATTTGGCTGAACAGCCAGTAGGCCGTGACAGCATAGGTCAGCCACACCATGCCAAACAGGGTGAGCTGATGCGTTCGACGACGCAGGGCGAATGCGCATCCCAGCAGCACGACACTCAGCATTCCGAACCCGCTCGCCAAAGCAGGTGAGAGCGCCGGCAGCGCCTCCCCGCTGAGCAGATTAGACGAAGCGGTCGCCAGCAACTCGACGCCGCGAATTTGCTGGCCACTGCCGAGCGTAAACGGCGACACAAAGCTATCCTCCGTAACCGTTGGCATCAACGTCGACCAGCCCGCGCCAACAAACACGATATCGTCAGCAATCGCATCCGCCCCTTGACAGCCGGACGAGGCCTGTTGCTCGCTTAGCCCCATGACCTGACTAAAACAACGCGTGCAAACCTGGCCTCCCGGGCCGAACAGATTCACCGTCAGCCGCCTGGGGTACTGTGTCGGCGAGGCGTTCTCGGTGGTAACTTCGGTCGCCACCGCTAGGGGCAACGTCACTTGCCGGTCCTCTTCGGACCACGCCAGCCAGGTTAAATATTGCGGCACGTAGCCAGGCTGAACGAGCAGCGGAAATGGCGCTACGCCAAGTGCTGCAGCACGCAATGCCGCTGGCGGTTGCGCCGGGCTCAAAAGCACCGCTCGGCGGCGCTCGATGGGCAGCCAATACTGCTCGGCCCGGCCGAGCAAAAGCACGCGGCCGGAACGGCGAATGGCATCGGCCAATACCTGGGTTTGCGCGTGGCCGGCGGCTACGTCCCGCTTGACTTGCGGACAATACTGATAGAGCGAGGTACTGAGGGGAGGTGGCTTGGGGGTAACCTGCCCGGCCCGAAAAAACACATCGATCACGATCAAGCGCGCTGCTTGGGCTGTCAGATGCTCCACTAGGCAGGCATGCAGGGCACGCGGCCAAGGCGAATCGGCGGCCACCAGCCCCAATTGCTCAGCAGCATGCTGGTCCAAACTGACAATGGACACATCCTCGGGTGCTGGCAACGCGCCCCGCAGCTTGAACAATAGTGGCAAACCGACATACTCCTCCAGCGTCATGCCGAGCTCGGATGCGGCAAACAAGCCGGCAAACAAAACCAGCATAGCGACCTGCACAAGCTTGCGAAGGCGCTTATTGACCTGCCAAATCTTGTTGATCGGCCACATCGAATTAAGGTTTGCCTCGGAATCAAGAGCCAGCACCTATGGCGGCGCTGATCAGCTAACAACGACGTCGAAATGACTGTTTCCAGCCCCTTTTGGGCAATTGTAACAAAAGGCCCGCGCGCTGCACCCCAAGAGCCGCTACCAAGCAGATTCATTCAGCCCCAGGCAACTCAGGATCAGGATAATCAATGCGTTTACTTATAGCCATCTTAGATGATTACCAGATATAGGAAGTGGGGCTGAGTGAAAGCCGGCCCCACTTCCCGTTCTGGCTATCAGATCAAACGGCTATATCAATCACTTCAACAGTTTCGCCCCTTTGCCCCCTGTAGTGCCTCTCAAATGTAGTGCATCTCAAATCGCCCCGCCGGCATCGGCGTCTTCTCGCAGCAGCCAACGCGTTATGGAAATCACCTTGAGGGCTTCACCTAGCCTCATTAACGCCTATATCATTAGCGGTTTTGATGAATTTGGCTAATGACAGGAAGGCGCTATGGAACTCAATGCCCTTTACAATCAAATCAAAGACCTGCAAGGGCGCATCGACGCTCTGAGGGGGTATCTTTGACTACGCTGGTAAAAGCGAGCGGTTAGAAGAAGTCAATCGCGAACTGGAAGAGCCGGATATTTGGAACGATCCCGCGCGGGCCCAGCAGCTCGGCAAGGAACAGGCGCGGCTAGCTGGGGTGGTCAGCATCCTGGACGAGGTCAAGCAAGGCATCGAGGATGCCAACGACCTCCTGCTCATGGCCGACGAGGAAAACGACAGTGAAGCGGCCGCGGGCATTCAGGCCGACCTGGAGGCCAGCGAGGCGCGTATCGCCGAGCTAGAGTTCCGCCGCATGTTCGCCGGCGAGATGGACGCCAACAACGCCTATCTGGATATCCAGGCGGGATCCGGCGGCACCGAGGCCCAGGATTGGGCGGAAATGCTGCTGCGCATGTACCTGCGCTGGTGCGAGCGGCGCGGTCTCAAGGCCGAACTGATCGAGGCCTCGGCCGGCGACGTAGCCGGCATCAAGAGCGCGACGGTCAAGGTGGACGGCGACTACGCCTTCGGCTGGCTGCGCACCGAATCCGGAGTGCATCGACTGGTACGCAAATCGCCGTTTGACTCCGGCAATCGCCGGCATACCTCGTTTGCAGCGGTGTTCGTCGCGCCGGAGGTAGACGATAGCATCGAGGTCGAGATCGATCCCTCCGACCTGCGGGTCGATGTCTACCGGGCCAGCGGCGCCGGCGGTCAGCACGTCAACCGCACCGAATCGGCGGTGCGCATCACTCACCAGCCGACCGGCATCGTGGTGCAATGCCAGAATGGTCGCTCCCAGCACAAGAACCGCGCCACCGCCATGAATCAGCTCCGCGCCAAGCTCTACGAGCTGGAAGTGCAAAAGCGCAACGAGCAGGCAAGCTCGGTCGAGGACGCCAAGGCCGATATCGGCTGGGGCAGCCAGATTCGTTCTTATGTACTCGATCAATCCCGCATCAAGGACCTGCGCACCGGGGTCGAGGTCGGCAACACCCAGGCTGTGCTCGACGGCGATCTGGACAAGTTCCTGCAAGCCAGTCTGAAAAGCGGGCTATAGGGCGCGGCCGCTTGCCTCGAGTACAGCCGGGCAAACTCCGCGCCTCAGTCCCCGCGCATTCGCTGCAGCTCGGCTTGCAGCGCGGCCAATTTGGCCTCGGCCTCGCGCCGCGCCGCTTCGGACTCGGCCAGACTGGGCAGAAAATGCCCAGTCGCCGGGTCCCGCAAGCGCAGCTGACCTGCGCACACATGCAACTCCAATCCCAGCACCTCACTCACTAAATAAAATGACTCACCGAAAGGATGCGGCCGGGGAATCGCCCGGTATTCCCCGTTGATCAGGGTATAGCCCTGCAGGCGGGGGTCGAGATAATCGCCGGTCGGATCGTATTGCCAATATTCGCTGACCCCAAGGAATGCATAGGTGCCGCGCTTGGGGCCAAGATCCTCGGCGCGGGTGCTCCGGGAGGTGATCTCCAGTACGAAATCAGGCCCCTTGCCCTCTTCCCAGGTTTTATAGATCCGCCGATTATGGCCGGGCACGCCGAATACCACAAAGCAATCCGGGGCCACGCAGCTTTTGGGGTTGCCCTGCTCGTAATACAGCAACAGATTGCCGGACACATAGACATCCTCCCGGGCGGCGAAATACAGGCGCAATGCCTCCACGGCATACATCAAGTAGTCACGCTGATCATCGCTTTCGGCCATGGGCTCACCATCCGTTTCCGGATACTCGATCGCGTCAGGGCCGAAGTCATCAATAAGCAGGGGTTGCGGCATGGTCTGCCCCCTCGCGTTGCTTGAATAGTATGAATGATTGCATAAGTTCTCAGAGTCAAATGGTCCACCGCCGCTTCCCCCGTGGGGGGGAAGGGGCGAAACGGATGCAATGATTG
>CAYFSA010000118.1:0-4610 GCA_964345605.1 uncultured Ectothiorhodospiraceae bacterium | reverse complement strand
TTAGTCAGAATATACGCATTCACTTAAATACTTGAGGAGACGATCATGAGTGGTCTGATTCCGGGTTTTCCCCATAATGGTGTGGTGACAGTTAATCGCGTGATCCTGAAAGAGGGCTATACAGTCGATGATCTCCAAGAGCGAGTCGCCGAGCTGTGCGAAAACGTCAAAACCTATCATTCCGACAGTGGCTTCAAGGGCGGTTTTGTCGCCCTGAATAGCGGGCAAATCTCGAACGAAGGCTCGACTATCGGCCAGGCGGTGGACGATCCCCTCAAAGATCGCGAGGCATTGATCGTCACCTTCTGGGCTTCGTTCGAAGAACACGAGGCCTCGCATCGCAGCGAAACCTTCCAACCCTTATTCCAGCATGTGCTGGAGTTGTGTGAAAACGGCAACGAAGAGATTGCCTACGAAATGCTCTGGTCGGGCCAGTCCTATAGCAAGGAAGACGCCGAGGCGGCTCGCGAAGCCAAAATGCGCTATGCCGCCTGACTGGCCGAGCATTCAGGCAAACGCGGCACCTCTGTTTCGAAGGTAGAGACAGGGCGGGCTCAAGCCCGCCCTACCTAGAGGTGGGCTTTAACCCGCCATGGCCGCGTCCAATTGCAACGCCATGGGTCGGTTGAAACCGACCCTACACAGATTACTTCACCCCACCGCCTGGGGCTGCATAATGAACTCGGTTTCCTGCAACTCGCCATCCGTTGCCACTCGAATGCCCGAAACACCAGGCATGCGTTTGAGAATATACCCGGCCATCATACCGATCATGGGCTGATTTTCCTTTTCAATCGCTGTCAGCAGCTTATCTGCCGCAATCCGGCAGCGCTCGTCCGTATTCGGATTGTCCAGCCAAACACGTCCCATTTGCCAACCTTGATCGAGATCGGCATCCATCTTAGTGAAAAACGCCTCGGCCTCGGCCAAAAAGTCTTCCGGAACATCTACCGGAACCAATTGATCGGAAACAAAAACATTGAGCTTCATAGGACACCTATTGATCGCTTTCGCCTGGTAAAGTAAACAGCGCAGTGACAAGCAAGCTAAGCGGCGCGAAAGCGCCACACTAAACTCTATAAAATTACTAGGGTATTGACCCGCATTGCGCGAGGTCAAGTCATAACCACCCTTACGCGAGCCCCGCTTAACAAACGGCTGAGTGATCACCGACATGGCGCATCAAGACACGATTTGGCAAGACTTACAGCGCATCAGGGCCGCCAGGCCGCTGGTGCATAACATCACCAACTACGTTGTCATGAACACCACGGCCAATGCGCTGCTGGCGCTCGGCGCATCACCGGTTATGGCCCATGCCCTGGAGGAAGTCGAGGAAATGGCCACCCTGGCGGGATCACTGGTCCTCAATATCGGTACACTCAGCCCCCTCTGGGTGGAAGCCATGTTCCGTGCAGGCCACGCGGCCCACGCCCAAAGCACACCAATCGTGCTGGATCCAGTGGGCTGCGGAGCGACCCGCTATCGCACCGACACGGCCCGCCAGCTTCTGGAAGAAATCAGGCCCGAGGTTGTGCGGGGTAACGCCTCGGAAATTCTGGCGCTCGCCCACAGCGGCACCCGAACCAAAGGCGTCGATAGCTCGCATGGCACTGCGGCAGCCAGCGCCGCTGCTCGGGAGCTGGCCGCGGCGTTCGATTGTGTCGTCTGTGTCAGCGGCGCGGTCGATCTAATCAGCTCGGCGACCGCCACGTTCGATGTGCATAATGGCCATCCGTTGATGGGCCGCATTACTGGCATGGGCTGCACGGCATCGGCGTTCATCGGCGCTTTTGCCGCGGTCAATCCGGCTCCCTTAAAGGCCACTGTCCACGCCATGGCCGTCATGGGCATCGCCGGTGAACTAGCCAGCCGCCACGCGCGCGGCCCGGGCAGCTTGCAGATGGTATTTCTGGATGAGCTAGCGGCACTCAATCAAGCCGCTATCGCCGAGCTTTGCAGCTTGGAGCAAACTGGATCGACATGAACCAAGCCGCAATCGATTGGAGTCTGTATCTGGTCACCGACCGCCAGCTCATGCACGACCGACCGCTCGAGACCATCGTCGAGGCAGCGGTCGAGGGCGGTGTGGGCGTGGTGCAGCTGCGGGAAAAGCATTGCTCAACTGGTGAATTCGTTGCCCTAGCCGAGCATTTGCTCGGCTTACTGGCACCGCGCGGCATTCCGCTGATCATTAACGATCGCGTCGATGTGGCGCTGGCAGTAGGCGCTGCCGGGGTTCACTTGGGGCAGACCGACATGCCCTATACCAAGGCACGCGCCTTGCTCGGACCTGACAAACTCATCGGGCTGTCCGTAGAGAACCTGGAGCAAGCGCAGGCCGCCAGCGCGCTGGACGTCGATTACCTGGGCGTCAGTCCGATTTTCACCACCCCGACCAAAACCGATACACAGGGGCAATGGGGCCTGGCTGGCTTGGCCGAACTGCGTGCGCGCAGCCCGCATCGCTTGGTCGCGATCGGCGGCATTCATGCCGACAACGCCAGGGCCGTAGTCGCAGCGGGCGCGGATGGCCTGGCGGTTGTGTCGGCCATTTGCACCGCCGCCGACCCGGCGCAGGCCGCCCATACTCTCAGGCAGGCAATACATACTGCACCGACTGCGCCGGCCGACAGGACAGCCATATGAAGCTTGCGGACCTCGGTGAATTCGGGTTCATTCGGCGTTTTGCCGGGCCTTTTCAGACGCACTTGCCGAGCGGGGTCACCGGTATCGGCGATGATTGTGCCATTATTCCCTGGACTGCCGACACGTGCCAGCTTGTCACCACGGATATGCTGGTCGAGGACGTGCATTTTCTTCGCCAGCGCACCCCACCCCAAGCGCTCGGCGAAAAATCGCTGGCGGTCAACTTAAGCGATATCGCCGCAATGGGCGGCAAACCCACCCATGCCTTTCTTTCAATCGGCATTCCAGCGGCTGTGGAGGTCGAATGGCTGGACGCTTTTTTCACTGGCCTGCGCACCCTCGCCGAACACGAGCAAGTTTCCCTATTGGGCGGTGACACCACAAGCTCGCCAGGCCCACTGATCGTTAATATCGCCGTGTTAGGCCTCATTCCGAGCAAGCAGATCAAACGCCGCTCGGCCGCCCGACCCGGCGATTCTGTCTGTGTCACCGGCGAGCTGGGCGATGCCGGCGGCGGTTTACGTGTCTTGCTGGATGCCCTTACCATGGGTAAAGATGAACGCTACCTGCTGGATCGACAGCATCGCCCACAAGCCCATGTCCAGGAAGGCCAGTGGCTGGGCGAGCAACCGGCAGTCCATGCCATGCTCGATATCTCCGACGGCATCGACGCCGATATCCGGCACATCATGGAGCAATCCGCCTGCGGCGCCATCATCGACCTGGCTCGGCTGCCTCGATCGCCGGCCTTGCTGAATGCAGCTCAACGTCATCAGTGGGATTGCGAGCAATTGGCGGCCACCAGCGGGGAAGACTACTGCCTCCTGCTGACCGTCGCACCCGACCAGCTGCGTGCGGTCCAAGCAGCGTTTCAAGCACGCTTCGCCCGCCCACTCACCACGATCGGCACCATCACGGACCAGGCGATGCAATTGCTTTATACCCGCAACGACCAGCCGGTGCAGTTACAGCAGCACGGCTTTGAGCATTTCGCCGATGCCTAATCCAAATCAATGAGCACTGTATGAAACACTACGCCCGCGCCCTCACCATTGCCGGCTCCGATAGCGGCGGCGGCGCCGGTATCCAGGCCGATCTCAAGACCTTCGCCGCCTTGGGCTGCTACGGCATGTCGGCTATCACCGCCCTAACCGCCCAGAACACGGTAACAGTAAAGGGCATCCACGCCGTGCCGCCGGCGTTTGTTGCCGCCCAGCTCGATGCTGTGCTCGAAGACATTGGGGTTGATGCAGTTAAAATCGGTATGCTCGCCAATGCCGACATTATCCGAATCGTCGCCGAGCGCTTACGGGCCCATGGCCTGTCACGCGTCATTTTGGATCCGGTGATGGTGGCCAAGAGCGGCGATAAACTCTTGGCAGAAGAAGCCGTCGCGGCCTTGCGCAGCGAACTCATCCCCCGTGTTGAGCTCATCACCCCGAATCTGCCCGAAGCGTGCCTACTGACCGATGCCAAAGCGGCGACCCAGGAGGCGATGGCAGCAATCGGCAAAAAACTATTGAATCTTGGTCCGCGGTATGTCCTGGTCAAGGGCGGCCATTTTGGTGGCGCGGAAAGTCCGGATATTTTGTTAACCAGAGATGCCGCCGGGCACATGAAAACCCAATGGTTTACGGCTACTCGCAACGGCTCGAACAACACCCACGGCACAGGTTGTACGTTGTCCTCGGCGATTGCCGCCTACCGTGCCCGTGGCCTGGACATGGCGCCCGCTGTCGAACAAGGCAAAAACTATCTGACCGAAGCCATTCGTGCCGGAGCAGACTACCAACTCGGCCAGGGGCATGGCCCGGTGCATCATTTCCATGGTCTTTGGCAGACCATGTAGCGCCGATTTCAAGCGGCGCAATCGAAGCCTCCATGCCCGGCCCAACGCTTGCCGCTCACTCCAGCGGTTGGCCGGCTTAATTCAGCAAGTGAGCGGTTTCCCAGCTATGCGC
>CAYFSA010000117.1:0-8893 GCA_964345605.1 uncultured Ectothiorhodospiraceae bacterium | reverse complement strand
CAAGCCATTCAAGGTGAGCTCGTGAATAAAATCATCGGGATGCCGCAGGTGCGGCTGCAGGTCATCGGCCTGGTACTGGCCGGGTTATGCGTTTCGCCCCTCGCTCAGGCCCTCGGGCTGGGGGCGATCAAAATTCATTCAGCACTCAATCAGCCCCTGGAGGCCGAGATCGAGGTCCTCGGAGCGGATCGAGACGAGTTGGATGAACTTGAGGTTTCGCTGGCTTCGAGCGAAGCCTTTACCCGCGTCGGTCTGGATCGGCCGTTCTTGCTGACCAAGCTGGCGTTTACCGTGGATGAGACGGCAGAAGGCAGCCCCATCGTCCAGGTCACGAGCCCGATGCCGATTCGCGAGCCTTTCCTGAGCTTTTTAGTCCGAGCCGAATGGCCACAAGGGCGGTTGTTCCGGGAATATACCGTGCTGCTGGACCCTCCGGCGTTCGCCCAATCCCAACCGGCGCCGGCGACTTCGCAAGCCCCGGCCCAGCCGGCCAGCCGTCCCGCGGCTGCCCCGACCAGTGCCCGCCCGGCAGAACCCACACAATATCGTGTGCAACCTAACGATACCTTATGGCGAATTGCCCAGCGCATCAGCCCCGCTGACACCCTCACTGTCGAGCAGGTCATGCTGGGAATCCAGCGGGCCAATCCGACTGCCTTTATCAACAACAACATCAACGGCGTGCGCCGCGGCGCCGTGCTCGCGATTCCCTCGGCCGCGAGCCTGCAGCGCATCAGCCCCCAAGAGGCACGGGCCGAGGTCCGCGAGCAAATGGCCAGTTGGCGAGCCGCCCAACAAACCGCCCAACAAACCGCCCAAGCCGAACCGGCTGCCGAGCCTGCGCAACCTCAAGCAGCCGCGGACCAGCCGGCCGCCGCCAAGACGCAGCAGCCAAGCGCGGCAGCACCGCAGGCTGGTGCAGACCAACTAGATATTGTAGGGGCCGAAGAAAAAGCCGCAACGGCCGAAGCCGAGACCGACCAGCCGAACGAGACAGCTCACTTGCAGGAACGCCTGGAGCTGACACGCGAGCAAAGCGATGCTTTGCAGCAGGAGAACGAGGCTTTGAGCGAGGCCAATCAGGTTCTCGAAGACCGGCTGAACACCCTCAATTCGCGTTTACAGCAGACCGAACAGCAACTCGCCCAAGCCCAGCAAAGCTTGACCGCCAAGGAATCGACCCTGGCCGAGCTGCGCCAGCAACTCGAGACCACCCGCACCCAGCAAACCAAAGCCGACCCGCTGGAATGGCTGACTAGCCCCCTGGGCCTGGCGCTCACCGGCATCATCGGGCTGATACTAATCCTGCTCGGCGGTCTGGTCTGGCGTCGTCAGCAGCAGGCCAAACAGGCGCAGGAAGACGAGGATTTTCCAGACTTTGAGCTGCCCGAAACCGCCGCCGCGACGACCGCGACCCACCAGACCGAGGCGGCTGAGGCAGTACCGCAAGCGCCCTCGGGTCAGGGCGTCGAAGTCGATTTCACACCGCCGCCGCCAACCGAGGAAACCGAGCGCCAGGCCCCGCCGAGCGCCCCTGACGAAGAACCCGAAGCGCTGCCGACAACCCCTGCCGCCGCACCGCCGGTTGCCGACGATATCTTGGCCGAGGCCAATGTTTATCTCGCCTACGGCCTGCACCAGCAAGCCGAGGACTTACTGCGCAAATCCGTGCAGCGCCATCCCGAGCGCGAGGATTACCGGCTAAAACTGCTGGAAACCCTGCACGGCGCCAAAGATCGGGCCGGCTTTGTCAAGGCTGCGGAAGAGTGGCATCGCGATATGGAGAAACGGCCGGCCCCGGATCTGTGGGCCCAGGCTCTTGCCCTCGGCCATGAAATCGATTCCAACCATCCCCTGTTCGGTGGCGAGTCAGGCGGCGAAGACGGCGGTGCGGGTTTGGCGGCTAAATCCGCACCGAGCAGTGCATCCCAGGACGATTTTGATGACGTCATCGATCTCGGCGACGAATTCGGCGAATTCGACGAATTGACGGCCACAACGGACTCGGCAACGCACGCGCCCACTGAACAAACCGATCAGGCGGCGAGCAATGAACTCGATTTCAACGTGGAAGACCTCGATTATGCCCTGGGCGAGGCTGGCAGCGATACCACCGAATCTGCGCCAGGCACGGCTGAAACCGACAGCATGTCATTGGATTTCGATTTCGAAGAAGCCACGACCGAGCAGTCGGCAAAGCCGCTGGACTCAACCGAAGACGCGCAAACCGGAACTTACGCACAATCCAGCGACACCGAGCAAGCTGAATCCAGCGCCAGCGGCATGGATGAAACCCTGATTTTAGATGTAGGCGATTTAAGTGAGCTTGAAACCCAGATTCAAGCAGTGCAGCAGGGCCAGCCCAAAGCCGAGACGGATGGCGGGGAAGACACGGAAGCGGAGCTGAGCTTCTTTGACGGTGACACCGAAACCTTTGACAAAGCAAGCGACCGCGAGAGCCCGACCCGGGACACTGATACCGACCTTGGCGAAATGGAGTTGTCGGATTTTGAGATTGATCTGGGCAAGGCCGAAGAAGCCACGGATCCCGGCAAGCTCGAGGCGGAACTGCGCGCCGAGCCCGCCGATGAAACGACCGAATTCCTCAATGATTTCGAGAACTTGGAAGACTTTAGTCTGGATACCGAGGAAATAGGGATCACCGGCGGTGACGAACTGGACACGAAATTGGAACTCGCCCAGGCCTATGTCGATATGGGCGATGGAGAAAATGCTCGGAGCCTGCTCAATGAAGTGATGGAAGAAGGCAGCGACACCCAGCAGGCCAAGGCTAAAACCATGCTGGCTCAAATCGACTAGCTGTTTTCAGGCCAGCCCAGAAAAGTTTATTGCGAATCGCTGCCTGCATCGAGTACGACGGCACCCATTTCTGCGGTTGGCAAACCCAAGTCGGGGCCCGTACGGTGCAAGCTGAGGTCGAACAGGCTTTGAGCCGGGTGGCCGACACCCCCCTGCGCGTGGTATGCGCAGGCCGGACCGATACCAAGGTCCATGCCACCGGACAGATTGTGCATTTCGATACACCCGTCGACCGTCCAGAACGTGCCTGGGTGCTCGGTGGCAATGTGCACTTACCGGCGGATGTCAGCTTGAAATGGGCGAAGCCAGTTGCGGCTGGCTTTCATGCTCGGTTTTCCGCTGACCACCGGGCCTACCGCTATATATTCGCCAACACCTGGACCCGGCCAACCCTGCTGCGGGAACGGGTGGCCTGGTTCCATCGGACTCTGGATATCGAGCGCATGCAAACTGGTGCGCGGCATTTACTCGGTGAGCACGATTTCACCAGCCTGCGCGCCGTCGCTTGCCAAGCGAAAACACCGGTGCGGCAAATCCATTCCCTGCAGGTCAGGCGCAGTGGCGATTTCGTGTATATCGATGTCGTAGCCAACGCCTTCTTGCATCATATGGTGCGCAATATCGCTGGCATGCTACTGGCCGTCGGCAGTGGTGAACACCCGCCCGATTGGATCAGGGCAGTCCTGGCGGCCAGGGATCGGCGCCTGGCGGGCGTTACCGCGCCGCCCCAGGGCCTGTATTTAGTGCAAGTGGGCTATGATGCAGACTTCGGCCTGCCGACCGCCGCTTACTGGCCCTGCTTTGGTTGAGGCAACCCTAAACGGTAGTGCGCTGGGGAACGAGACAGGTTGTTGCGATAACGTCTTCTGCAATTGGCCTGACGGCACCTGAGGCAGTCTCCGCCAATTTTTGTTAAAGTGATACATTGTCATTACGAAGTCAGCTAGTCTTATGCGCACACGCGCCAAGATCTGCGGGGTCACCCGTGTCGAAGATGCCCTGGCCGCCGCTGCGGCGGGCACCGATGCTGTCGGCTTGGTATTCTATCCCCCCAGCAAGCGGGTTTTGTCGCCAGCAGCCGCCCAACCTGTCGCCGCGGCCCTGCCACCCTTTGTCACGCGGGTTGCCTTGTTCCTCGACCCCGAGCCGGCCCTCGTCGCGCAGGTCTTGCACGATGTCAGGCCTGACGTATTGCAATTCCATGGCAGCGAGTCACCGGAATTCTGTGCTGGCTGGGGCTTGCCGTTTATTAAATCGCTGGGCTTGCGGGGGGAGGTCGATCTGCCAGCGTTTGCCCGCCGCTTTGCCGCCGCCAGCGGTTTTTTGCTGGATGGCCACGCCCCGGGCGAGGCGGGCGGCACGGGGCAGCGCTTCGATTGGTCGGTCGTTCCCATAGATTTGGCCAAGCCTTGGATTTTGGCGGGCGGTCTGCAGCCGGCCAATGTCGCTGCGGCCATACGCCAATTGCGCCCCTATGGGGTAGATGTCAGCAGTGGTGTGGAACAGTCGCCGGGGCTTAAGGACCCGGACAAGATTTATCGGTTTATGCAAGAGGTGCAACGTGTCGATTGCCAGTGAAGCGATCATGGCGGACACCCCGCCAAGTTACCCGGATGCCCAGGGGCATTTCGGCGTCTTCGGCGGGCGTTTCGTCGCCGAGACCCTGATGGAGCCACTCCAGGAGCTGGAACAGGCCTATCACCGGTATCTTGCCGACCCCGGCTTCCAAGCCGAACTCGACAGCGACCTGGCGGATTTCGTCGGCCGCCCAAGCCCCCTGTATCTAGCAGCCCGCTGGAGCGAAGCCTGTGGCGGCGCCAAGATTTATCTCAAGCGCGAGGATCTCAATCACACCGGCGCCCACAAGATCAATAACGCGGTCGGTCAGGCGCTGTTGGCCAAGCGCATGGGCAAAACCCGTCTGATCGCGGAAACCGGCGCCGGCCAGCACGGCGTCGCCACGGCCACGGTGGCGGCCCGACTGGGCATGACATGCATGGTCTACATGGGCGCCGAAGACATGCAGCGCCAAGCGCCGAATGTGTTTCGCATGCGCCTTTTGGGCGCCGAGGTCGTTCCCGTACACTCCGGCTCCAAGACCCTCAAGGACGCCCTGAACGAGGCCATGCGCGATTGGGTCACACGCGTCGACGACACCTTCTACGTCATCGGCACGGTCGCCGGCCCACATCCCTACCCCGCCCTGGTGCGTGACCTGCAGGCGGTTATCGGCCGTGAGACCCGCACGCAATTCCTGGCCTTGACCGGCGGTTTACCCGATGCCCTAGTGGCCTGTGTGGGCGGCGGCTCGAATGCCCTGGGCCTGTTCTATCCGTTTCTCGATGATACCCAAGTCGCCCTGTACGGCGTCGAAGCTGGTGGTTACGGCCTGACCACCGGCCAGCATGCCGCGCCGCTGTGCGCCGGCCAACCGGGTGTGCTGCATGGCAATCGCACCTATCTGATGGAAGACGGCCATGGCCAGATCAGCCCGACCCACTCGATTTCGGCGGGTCTGGATTATCCCGGCGTCGGCCCCGAGCATGCCTGGCTCAAGGACAGCGGCCGCGCCCGCTATGTCGCGGTGACCGACGAGCAAGCGCTGGCGGCATTTCATGCATTGACCCATCGCGAAGGCATTATTCCCGCCCTGGAGACTGCCCATGCCCTGGCTTATGCTCAGGAGTTGGCTGCCCGCATGCAGCCCGCGCAGCACATCGTCGTGAATCTCTCCGGCCGCGGTGATAAAGACCTGGACACCGTTGCCCAACGCGCAGGAATCGAGCTATGACAAGGATTCACGAACGTTTTACCCAACTGCATGCCAGGGGCCGCAAAGCGCTGATCCCCTATATCACGGCCGGCGACCCGACCCCCGGCGTTACCGTCGATTTGCTGCACGCCATGGTCGAGGCCGGTGCGGATTTGCTCGAATTGGGTGTACCCTTTTCCGATCCCATGGCCGATGGTCCGGTCATTCAGGAAGCCTGCGAACGGGCCCTGCAGCATGGCACGAGCCTGCCCGATGTGTTAGGCATGGTCGCCGAATTCAGGCGCCGGGATCCGCATACCCCGATAGTACTGATGGGCTATCTCAATCCAATCGAGATCATGGGCTATCAGGCTTTTGCCGAGGCAGCCAAGAATGCTGGCGTGGATGGCCTGCTTACTGTCGACCTGCCACCTGAGGAAGGCGACGCGCTTGTCAAGGTCCTGACGAAAAACGGTATCGATGCTATCTTCCTGTTGTCACCCACGAGCACGGCCGCTCGTATTTCCCGCATTTGCGATCTGGCCCAGGGCTTCGTTTATTATGTCTCGCTCAAGGGAGTGACTGGCGCGAGCAATCTGGATGTCGAGGATGTCGCCCGGCATGTCACCGCGATTCGCGAGCATGCCGGTGAACTTCCCGTAGGAGTGGGCTTTGGTATTCGCGATGCCGACACGGCCGCCGCCGTGGCCCGGGTGGCCGATGCCGTCGTGGTCGGCAGCGTCCTGGTGCGCAGCATCAAAGCCCACGCCGACGAGCCGGCGGCCATCCGCCAGGCGCTCAGTGGCATTCTGGCCGATATGCGCCAGGCCATGGATCAGGTAGAGTAACGCTTCACTTCTGGCAAACGAGGCATATTCAAGTGAGCTGGTTCGAGAAACTGATGCCCTCGCGGATTCGCACTGACGCGAAAGGCAAGCGGGGCGTGCCGGAGGGACTGTGGAGCAAATGTCCCGGCTGCAAGGCCGTGCTGTACCGCGCGGAGATGGCGGAGAATCTCGAGGTCTGTCCGAAATGCGGCGAGCATATGCGCATCGAGGCACGGCAGCGCTTAGACACATTTCTGGACGAAACCCCGCGTACCGAGATCGGCAGCGACATCCAGCCGGTCGATATGCTGACGTTCCACGACAAGCAGCCCTACAGCGAACGGCTGAGCAAGGCCCAGGAAAAAACCGGCGAAAACGACGCCCTGATCGTCATCCACGGCCAATTGAAGGGCATGCCCATCGTGGTCGGCGCCTTCAATTTTAGCTTCATGGGCGGGTCCATGGGCTCGGTGGTCGGTGAACGCTTCGTCCGCGGGGCCAACATTGCTATCGAACACCATGCCCCGCTAATCTGCTTTGCCGCCAGTGGCGGCGCACGCATGCAGGAAGCCTTGTTCTCGCTGATGCAGATGGCCAAGACCAGCGCAGTCCTTAAACGAATGTCGGCACGCTCCCTGCCTTTCGTATCGGTGCTCACCGATCCGACCATGGGCGGCGTCTCGGCCAGCCTGGCAACGCTCGGCGACATCAACGTAGCCGAACCGGGGGCCCTGATCGGTTTTGCTGGACCGCGAGTAATTGAGCAAACTGTGCGCGAGAAGCTCCCGGAAGGCTTCCAGCGCAGCGAATTTCTCCTCGAGCACGGTGCGCTGGACATGATCATCGATCGGCGCGAGATGCGCGACCGGTTGGCCAGCATTTTAGGTATATTGACTCATCGGCCGGCGGCTGTCGGTTAACCCCAGCGACCCGACCCGCAGTTACGCAATGTCCCAAGCCGCCGCTGCCGACCCACAGCCCGCCCTAACCGAGTGGCTAGCCTGGCTGGCGCAACTCAATCCTGCCGGCATTGAACTGGGGCTGACACGCATTCGCCGTGTCGCCGGACGCCTCGGCGTCCTAACCCCGCCAGTGCCGGTTATCAGCGTGGCTGGCACCAACGGCAAAGGCTCCACAGTCACCCTGTTGGCGGCCATCCTGGCGGCTGCAGGCTACCGCGTCGGCAGCTATACCTCACCGCATCTCATACGCTACAACGAGCGCATCCAAATCAATGCGCAGCCGGTCAGCGATACCCTGATCTGCAAAGCCTTCAGTGACATCGAATCAGTGCGCCGCCAAGAACGCCTGACCTATTTCGAGTTCGGCACGCTGGCGGCCCTGCGCATCTTCCAAGCTAGCGCGGTAGACGTTTACCTTTTGGAAGTCGGTCTCGGCGGGCGTCTGGATGCGGTCAACATCGTCGCTGCCGATGCCGCCATTATCACTTCGATTGGCCTCGATCATACGGAGTGGCTCGGCAGCGATCGCGATCAGATCGGCTCTGAAAAAGCCGGGATCTGCCGTCCCCGGCGCCCGGCCATTGTCGGTGACCCCCAGCCGCCGGCTGGCCTGCTGGCCCAGATCGAGGCGGTTGGGGCCATACCCTATTGCCTGAATCAAGCATTCAGTTGCCACACACAGACCGATAGCTGGACGTGGTACGGCCCCAACCAGCGGCATCCCGAGTTACCTTACCCGAACCTTGCCGGCGCTGCGCAAGTCCGCAATGCGGCGACAGCGCTCATGGCCTTGGACTGCCTGGCGGCCCGCCTGCCCGTGCCAACTCAAGCCATGCGCACGGGCCTTAACCAGGCCAGCTTGCCAGGCCGCCTGCAGCGGTTCCCTGGGCCGGTCGACTGGATCCTGGATATTGCGCATAATACCCAGGCAGCCGGCGAGCTCGCCGCTTTTCTCGCCGCCGAGCCGGTTGCCGGGCGTAGCTTCGTGGTGCTGGCGATGCAGGGCGACAAAGATGCCGCCGGTTTCGCGGCAGTCCTCGACCAGCAGGCTACGGCCTGGCATGTCGCCGGTCTGAGCGGCCGCCGGGCCCGCGACGGTGCCAGCCTGGCTGCGGTGATACAGCCGGTCGTGGCGCATGCCATGCATGTTCACACCGATCTGCCAACCGCCCTGGCAGCCGCCGAACAGGCTGCCGCACCGGGTGATCGGCTGGTCGTGTGTGGCTCGTTCTGGGCCGTGACCGAGGCCCTGGCCTATCGCGGCAGTCACCAAACTTGAGGGGAATGGCGATGGATCATGCCTTGCAACAACGCTTGCTGGGCGCGGCCTTATTAGTCTTTCTGGCCGTCGTGCTTGTGCCGATGGGCTTCGATGGCGCCGGTTACAAGACGCGCTTGCTGCAGCCGACCAACTCGCGCCTTGCGCCTTTCGAAGCGACCGGCGCGCAGCGCGCTGGTGGCGAGTTCGCGCCCCCGACAGCCCGACCTCCGGGCCACAACAATGTTAGCGACGATGATGATGCGCCGCACTT
>CAYFSA010000116.1:0-8981 GCA_964345605.1 uncultured Ectothiorhodospiraceae bacterium | reverse complement strand
ACCTGTTGCAACAGGTGGAGTTCTTTGTCGATGCTGTCTCCGGCTATCAGGCCGACATCATGCTATTCCCGGAATTTTTCAATGGCCCCTTGATGGCGCAGTTCAATCAGGAGAACCCGGCTGACGCCGTGCGCGGGCTCGCCAGCTTTACCGATGAGCTGCGCAGTGAAATTTCCCGCCTGGCGGTGGCCTATAACATCCATATCATCGCCGGCAGCATGCCGGAATGGGACGCGGATCGGCAATTGCTGCGCAATGTGTCTTATCTGTGCCAGCGCGACGGCGTGGTGCAAAGCCAGGCCAAGCTGCATATCACCCCGGATGAGGCCAGCTACTGGGGGGTGCAGGGCGGTGATAGTCTGCGCATCTTCGATACGGATATCGGCAAGCTCGGCATTCTCATCTGCTACGACATCGAGTTCCCGGAGCTGCCCCGGCTGCTGGCCGATCAGGGCCTGCAAATCCTGTTCGTGCCGTTCTGGACCGACACCAAGAATGCTTACTTAAGGGTGCGGCGCTGTGCCCAGGCGCGGGCCATCGAGAACGAATGCCATGTGGTGATCTCCGGCAGTGTCGGCAACTTGCCCAATGTCGCCAACATGGACCTGCAGTATTCCCAGGCCGCCATGTTCACCCCGTCGGATTTCGCTTTTCCGCACGACGCCATCGTCGCCGAGGCCACACCGAATACCGAAATGACCCTGATTGCCGACCTCGATATCGACCAGCTCAAGGAGATGCGCATGCATGGCAGTGTGCGCAATATCCATGACCGGCGCCTGGACTTGTACCGGGTGCAATGGGTGAAGGCGCAGGAGGATTGACAGCCCAGGATGGATTACTGGCAGGCATGTTATGCTCATTGGTGTCAGAAATTATATGGCAGACGTTATGAGTGATCAGCCTGGCCCGCCTGCCTGGCCCGACTTTGCTGCAGCCCACCTACTGGTAGTCGGCGATGTCATGCTGGACCGTTACTGGAGCGGCCCGGCCAAGCGCATCTCCCCGGAAGCGCCGGTGCCGGTGGTGCACGTGAGTGAGCACGAAGATCGCCTCGGCGGTGCCGGTAATGTTGCCGCCAATATTGCCCATCTCGGTTGTCAGGTGGGTCTGGCCGGTGTTGTTGGTAACGATCAGCCTGGTGAAGCTGTCCAGCGACTGCTCGCCGAGCGAGCGATTCACTCGGCTCTGCACGTTCAAACGGTTTCCCCGACAATTACTAAGTTGCGGGTGCTGGCCCAGCATCAGCAGCTGTTGCGTCTGGATTTCGAAGAAAGCCTCGCCGGGCTCGATAGCGGGGAATTACACCGGCGTTGTCAAGCCCAGCTGACGCAGATGACTGCCTTGGTGCTGTCCGACTACGCCAAAGGCACCTTGCAGGCCGCGCCGGCTCTGATCCAGATGGCCCGTGAGCGTGGGGTGCCGGTCATCGTGGATCCCAAGGGTGATGATTTCCGGCGTTATCGCGGTGCCAGCGTGCTCACCCCGAATCTCGCCGAATTGGAACGGATTGTCGGTCCCTGTTCCAGTGACCGCATCTTGCGGGAAAAAGCTGAAGCACTGCGGGCCGAATTGGATTTGACCGCCCTGCTGGTCACGTTGGGCGAGCGCGGTATGCTGCTGCTATCGGCGAATGCTGCACCGTTGCATTTGCCGGCTCGCGCGCAGGACGTGTTTGACGTCACCGGGGCGGGTGATACGGTGGTCGCGGTGCTCGCTGCGGCATTGGCGGCCGGGCAGTCCATGGTAACCGCGGCTGATTTAGCTAACGTAGCGGCCGGAATCGTCGTCGGTCGCGTCGGTACCAGCAGCGTCGGTGAGGCCGAGCTGCGGGCTGCCTGGCGCGAGCGGCATGGTGACGCGAGCGGCCAGGTCGATGCGGCGACCTTGCTCGCCTTGCGCGAAGCCGCCCGCCGGCGCGGCGAACGCGTCGTCATGACCAACGGTTGCTTCGACCTGTTGCATGCCGGCCATGTGGCCTACTTAGAACAAGCGCGCGCTTTGGGTGAGCGTTTGATCGTGGCCGTCAATGACGATGCCTCGGTGGTGGCCCTTAAAGGCGCTGGCCGGCCGATCAATACCCTGGCACAGCGCATGGCCGTGCTAGCCGGGCTGCGGGCAGTGGACTGGGTGGTGTCGTTCAGCGAGCCGACCCCAGGGCGCTTGATTTGTGCCGTACAGCCCGACATCCTGGTCAAGGGTGGGGATTATCGCCCGCCCGAGATTGCCGGTCACGATTGCGTGACGGCCGCGGGGGGGGAGGTCAAGGTGCTTGGCTTCCTGCCGGGCTGCTCGACGTCGGCTATGCTCGCGGCGATCCGCGGCCGGGCCGATTGAAATCGGTCTTGCAGCGCCTCGGTGCCATGCCGGGGTTGCCATAACGATAACGATAGACTGACTCATGCGCTTGGCTTATTCACTGCTGCTGTATTTGCTCACGCCCTTGGTTTTACTCCGTCTGCTGTGGCGCAGCCGCCGAGCTCCGGCTTATCGCCGCCGCTGGCTGGAACGCTTCGGCTGGGTCAGGCGTTTGCCAACCGTGCCGCGGATTTGGCTACATGCCGTGTCGGTCGGCGAGATTATTGCCGCTGCACCCTTGGTGCGCATGCTGCAAGCGCGCTTTCCCGAGCATGCCATTTTGGTCACCACGACCACGCCTACTGGCTCCGACCAGGTCAAGCGTTTATTTGCCGACGACGTGGCGCATTGTTATCTGCCCTATGATCTGCCCGATGCGGTCGCCCGGTTTGTACGGCGGGCCCAGCCGCACATCGCGGTGATCATGGAGACCGAGCTGTGGCCGAATCTCTATCGGCAATTGCAGCAGCGCGGTGTGGCTTTGCTGCTGGCCAATGCCCGTATGTCCCTACGCTCGGTGCGCGGTTATTTGAAAGTGCGACCTTTAACGCGGCGCACCCTGGCATGCGTTACCCAGGTTGCCGCCCAAGGTCAGGCCGATGCGGAGCGTCTGCTTGTGTTGGGGTTGCCGGAGCATCGGCTGCGTGTCACTGGCAATATCAAATTCGATGTGCGAATCCCAGACGGGCTGGCGGAAGCCGGCCAGGCCCTGCGGGTAAGTTGGGGCCAGGAGCGGCCGGTCTGGGTCGCGGCCAGCACGCATGCTGGGGAAGAGGCTCAGCTGTTGCAAGTCCACCGGCAACTGCTGAGCCATTATCCCGAGGCCTTGCTGGTATTGGTGCCGCGCCATCCTGAGCGCTTCGATCAAGTCGCTGCCCTGTGCGTCGAGCAGGGCTTGCTAACGGCTCGCCGCAGTCAGCAAACAACGGTCACGGCAGCGGTGCAAGTCCTGTTGGCCGATACCATGGGCGAGTTGCTGCTCTTGTATGCCGCCAGCGATATTGCCTTTGTGGGCGGCAGCCTGATCGATGATATCGGTGGCCATAACCCCCTGGAACCGGCGGCATTGGCCGTGCCGGTTGTGACGGGCCCTAGCTGGGATCATTTTGCGGAAGTCTATCCGAGCCTGATCCAGGCCGGCGCCGCTCAGGAAGTCGATGACAGCGATGCCTTGCTGCAAGCCTTACTGTCTCTGTTCGCCCATCCTGACGAACGCCGTGTGCGCGGTGTGGCAGCCAGCGATGTCGTTAAGCAGGGACGCGGGGCCTTGGATCGAATCGTTGCGATGGTAGAAGCGATTGCGGCCGATGCTCGAGGCCCTTAGTGTTTACCTGCCAATAGCTTGGCCGGGCATGGTTCTGACTCCATGCAGCGCGGCTTATTCGGTCTTATAACTCGTGCGTCGTGAGCTCATACCCCAGCTCGCGGTAATGCCGATAGCGCTGACGGCCTGCTTGGCGAGCTGAGGTTTCCTGGCTCACCAGCTCGGCGACCCGTTCGAAGTCGGCGAAGTTAGGCGGGATAGCCGGCGCCAGATTGATCAGGACCTGATGCGGTGCCGGCGGTTCGCCTTGGATGCCGATGGTGACCGGGTAAGCTGCGCACTGGTGGGGCTCGATGGCATGCGGGACAAAGCTTTGATCCCGGAATGTCCACAATAGCTGGTCCAGGCTTTTAGCAGTGTCGCTCGAGTCAACCTGGATATGCACGCGCAGCCCCTGCTGGAACGCTTTGTCGGCGATCCGGCAGGCCGTATGCTGCAGCCTTCGCACCTCAGGGCTGGGTACGATATAAAAATCGATCCGGGTCACGCCTTGGCCGCGACGCGATCGAGCAGGTATTGGGTGAGCATGGGGACCGGCCGGCCAGTTGCGCCCTTTTGCTCGCCGCTATGCCAGGCCGTGCCGGCAATGTCGATATGCGCCCAGCGGAATTTCTTGGTGAAGCGTGACAGGAACATGCCCGCGGTGATCGTGCCTGCGGGCCGCCCGCCGATATTCCCCATATCAGCGACTTGGCTTTTGAGCTGTTCGCCGTACTCGTCCCAGAGCGGCAATTCCCAGGCCCGGTCGAAACTCTCGCGGCCGGCGGCCAACAGGTCATGGGCGAGACTGGTGTTATTACTCATCAACCCATTGGCATGATGGCCTAGGGCAACGATGCAGGCCCCCGTGAGGGTGGCGATATCGATCACTACGTCAGGTTCGTAGCGCTCGCAATAAGTCAGGGCATCGCACAGTACTAAGCGCCCTTCGGCATCGGTGTTCAGGACTTCCACGGTCTGTCCGGACAGGGTTTGGATGATATCGCCGGGACGGTAGGCTTGACCGTCCAGCATGTTCTCGGCGGCGGCGACTATGCCGATCACGTTCAAGGGCAGCTGCATGTCGGCGCAGGCGGCGAGCGTGCCGAAGACGCTGGCGGCGCCGCTCATGTCGAACTTCATCTCATCCATGGCCTGGGCGCCCTTGATGGAAATGCCGCCGGAGTCGAATGTGATGCCCTTGCCGACCAAGACAATCGGGCGACTGTCCTCGGGGCCGCCATGATAATGCATGGCGATCAATTTGCCCGGCTGGGTGCTACCGCGGCTGACAGCGAGAAAAGCGCCCATGCCGAGCGCTTCCATGCTGTCCTCGTCGAGGACCTCGACGTCGAGCGGCGGATGCAGTTTGGCCAGGGCGGTGGCCTGCTCGGCCAGGTAGTGCGGGGTGCAGATATTGCCGGGCAGATTGGCCAAATCCCGGCAGCGGCATTTGCCCGAGGCAATGGCGACCCCGGTGCGTACGGCCTGTTCACCCTCGTTGAGCTCACGCCGGCTGGGGATAGCCAGGGTTAGTTTGCGTAAGGGCCGGCGGCGCTGTTCCTTGTCCGATTTGAAGCTGTCGAAGCGATACAGGCTATCCTCGGTTATCTCGACTGCCTGACGAATCTTCCAGTTGAGGTCGCGGTGTTTGACCGGCAGCTCGGTCAAATAGGATGCCCCTTCAGTGGCTCCGCTCTTTTCCATCGCCTTGACCATGGCCGTGTTGACCTTGCGATAGGCGCGCTCGTCGAATTCCTTTTCTTTGCCGCAGCCTATCAATAAGACGCGATCACTGAGCATGTTGGGCACGTCATACAGCCACAGAGTATGCTCGAGCTCACCGTCCATGTCGCCGCGGCGCAGTAAGGTCGAGAGATAACCCTCACTGGCCTCGTCGATTTGCTTGGCAGGGCCGGACAGACGCCGGTTTTGAAAGACACCGACGACCACACAGGCCGTGCGTTGCTTCTCGGGGGTTCCGCTTTTGGTCGAATATTGCATCTGACTCCTCATCGTGATCGCGGGCCGCTCCAAAGGCGGTTTGTCGCGGACGCATGTATTTGGGATACTGGCATTTTATGCAAAATAATCGCCTGAGAACATGCCCCTGATTGCCATCCTGGACCGCTATATCTTGCGCGAGCTCATGCTGACGCAAATGGCTGTCATCGTCGTGCTGACCCTGACGATAGTCGGGAATTTCTTTGCTCGGCTGCTCAGTTATGCGGTGGAAGGCCGGTTCCATGCCGATATCCTTATGCCATTGGTGGGCTTGATCAGTCTGCATGCCCTGATCAAAACCCTGCCAGTGGCAGTTTTTTTGAGTGTCATGCTGGTGCTCGGCCGACTTTACAAAGACAGTGAAATGCCGGCTATGCGCGGCGCCGGGGTTGGCTATCTGCGCCTGTATCGGCCTTTGCTGCTGTTTGCTTTGCCCATGATTGCCCTTAGCACCTATCTGAGTCTAGTGGTCGGTCCCTGGTCGGCTGGGATGGTTGATCAGGTGCGGCATGCGGCGAGCAATCGTTCCGAGCTGGTAGGCATCACGCCGGGCCGTTTTATTCAAGCCCAGGACGGCAAACGGGTGTTCTTCGTCGAGTCGATCGACAACGAGCAAATGCGTAATGTGTTTGTATTCGTGCGCCGGGATGACACGAGCTATGTGGTCACCGCCGAACGGGCTGCCCAAGCCCATGATTCGGCGACCCAGCAGCGTTATATCGTGCTGGCAGACGGCTATCGCTACGAAGGCGTTCCCGGTGAGGCCGAGTTTCGTATGATGAACTATGCCACCCATGGGGTGCTGGTGCCCAATCCTGCCGCGGGCGGCGTGGCGGTCAAGCGCGATGCCGAGTCCAGTTGGCGGCTCTGGCAGTCTGGCGACATCAAAGATCAGGCCGAGCTGCAATGGCGGCTATCGTTTCCGATTTCTGTCCTGCTGCTGGTGCTCATCGCTCAGCCCCTGGCGCATACCACGCCACGCCAGGGCCGTTTCGGCAAGCTGATCGTCGCGGTGGCGGTGTATGTCATTTATGCCAATGCCGTGGTGGTGGGCCGCTCTTCGATCGAGCAAGGCCAGGTGCCGGCCTGGCTGGGGATTTGGGGTGTACATGCGGCATTTGCCATAACGGGCTTGCTGCTGTTGCTGCGTGAATTTGGCCGCCGCTGGCTGACCAGGCCCCTGATCTGGCCCTGGCGTGTGCAAGCGAAAGGCGCATAACGCATGGTCACGCTATCTCGGTATATCGGTTGGACCGTGGTCGGCAGCAGTGTCGGGGGGCTGCTGGTGCTGGTCATGCTGGACACCTTTATGGCCTTTATTGATGAGATCAGTGAGTTATCGAACGATCATTACCAGCTTTGGGAAGCCGCGCTTTACATCGTCTTGACTGTTCCCTCCCGCGTGTTCGATCTGTTTCCGACCGCGGTACTGATCGGCAGCCTGATGGGCCTGGGGGGGCTGGCGAGTCACAGCGAGCTTATGGCCATGCGGGCAGCCGGGGTGTCAGTGGGGCAAATTCTGCGGGCGGTACTCCTCGGCGGCTTGGTGCTGGTGACGGGGGCGCTGGTCATTGGCGAGGGCGTGGCGCCGCTCAGCGAGCAGCGGGCGCAAATCTTTCGCAGCCTGGCCCAATCCAAAGGCAATACCTACCATGGCGGCGATGGCCTCTGGGCACGGGCTGGTAATTATTTCGTGCATGCCGAGGCGGTCTTGCCGAATCGCCAGCTCGTAGGTGTAGAAGTGATTGAATTGAAAAGCGACTTGCGCGTTCGGGCGATTGTACGTGCGCAGCGGGCCGAGCCGGTGGCAACAGGGTGGAAATTGTCCAATGTTCGCCGCAGCCGGTTCGAGGGCCAGCAAGTGCGGACTCATCAAGCCGACCAAGAAATCTGGCCGCGGCTGATTCCAGTGGATACCTTCGATGTAGTGTCCGTTGAACCGCGTGATATGGCTGCCATCCATTTACATCGTTATATTAATTACTTGGAAAGTAATGGGCTGGATACGGATATTTATCGCCTGGCCTTTTGGTCCCGCATTACGACCCCGCTATCGAGCCTGGTGATGTTGTTGTTGGCGGTGCCCTTTGTGTTCGGTCCCTTGCGCAGCGTCGGCGTTGGCCAGCGCTTGTTTATCGGTGTGCTGGTAGGTTTGGTGTTCTACATAGTTAATAGGGGGCTAAGCCACGTCGGTCTGGTCTATGGGTTGCCGCCGTTGCTGAGCGCTTTCACACCTTTGCTGATATTCCTGGCGGCAGGGCTGCTGGCGCTGCGGCGAGTACGCTGAGACCTTCATTTGATGATCGCGATCGGTATTGACTTGGGCGGCACCAAAACGGAATTGATTGCGCTGGCACCAGAAGGTACGACATTACGGCGGGAGCGGATTGATACACCCCGCGATGACTATCCGGGAACAATCGCTGGTATCGTCCAACTGATTGAAATGGCTGAAACCGCCCTGCAGGAACGGGCTACCGTCGGCGTCGGCATCCCCGGTGCCATCTCGCGGCATACCGGGCGCATCAAGAACGCCAACTCGACCTGGCTGATCGGCCAGGATCTGCCGGGGGATTTGGCTCGGCGCTTGAACCGGCCGATCCGGGTGGCCAACGATGCCAATTGCTTCGCCCTGTCGGAGGCCGTCGATGGTGCGGCAGCCGGGGCAAGTACCGTGTTTGGCGTGATCCTTGGGACCGGCACGGGCGGCGGAGTGGTAATCGATGGGCAGATTCTGGTCGGCGCGAATACCATCGGCGGTGAATGGGGCCATAATCCTATGCCCTGGATGACGCCGCGCGAGCATCCCGGTAAGCCCTGTTACTGCGGCCGCACGGGCTGCATCGAAACCTTCCTGTCCGGCCCCGGCTGGACGGCGGATATGCAGCAACAATTCGGCTTGGCCGGGCCCGCCAGGGCGATCGCGGCGGCGGCCCGCGCTGGCGATGCCGCGTCTCGGGCCGCCGTCGAAATCTACGCCGACCGGCTGGCCCGGGCCCTGGCCACGGTTATCAATATCGTCGATCCCGAGGTGATCGTGCTCGGCGGCGGTCTGTCGGGAATCGAATCATTGTATGATCGGGTCCCGGCCCTATGGACCGAGTATGTTTTCAGTGACCGGGTCGACACGCGCCTGCGGCCGCCCCGGTACGGTGATTCCAGCGGCGTGCGGGGCGCAGCCTGGTTAGGGCGGATCGAGTCTTGACAGCTCTAGGCGTCGTTTCTAGGGGGCGTTGCTATGCAATATAAAGTGATTTTAGAACCGAGGCGACGTTGAAAACCGACCATCCGATCTATCGTTATCTCAATACCGGCC
>CAYFSA010000115.1:0-8993 GCA_964345605.1 uncultured Ectothiorhodospiraceae bacterium | reverse complement strand
CTGACCCGCCTGACGACAGGGGTTGCTCTCGAGGATGGTTCGGCGCGTTTCGATGCGGTCGAGCCTGCCGGTGGTAGTGGCGCCAATCAATGGTTTCACGTCCGCTTGCATGAAGGCCGACAGCGTGAGGTGCGGCGCCTTTGGGAATCCCAAGGGGTGCAGGTCAGTCGTCTGATACGCATTGGCTTCGGCCCGCTGCAACTCGACCGGGATTTGCCCAGCGGCCGGTTCCGCGATCTGCAGCCAGCGGAGGTGCAGGCGCTGTATGAAGCGGTTGAGCTGGCACCGCCCAAACCATGGCAGACAAGTCCTGCGCCCAAGGGCAAACCGCGCCGGTTCAAGTCAGGCCCCCGGCAGACCCAATGACAGGCGGCTCGCAGCCAACGCCCGGCTTGGCGCCGAGCGCCTTGCAGGCAGCGCTCGCTGAGGACGTTTACCAACGTTTGCTTGCTTGTTATGGCCCGCAAGGCTGGTGGCCAGGGGTGTCAGCCGAGATGGCACCGTCGCCTTTTGAGGTTATGGTCGGCGCCATCCTGGCGCAAAACACCGCCTGGACCAATGCCGCCCGGGCCGTGGCCGGCCTCCAAGCTGCCGAATGCCTGAGCGCTAAGGCGATTCTGGCCTGCCCAGAAGCCGAATTAGCCGAGTTGCTGCGCCCCTCCGGCTATTTCAATATCAAAGCAGCCCGTTTGCGGGCGTTTTGTCAATGGTATGCTCGCCAGGGTGATATTGAGACGCTGCAAGCTTGGCCGACGCCCGCTTTACGGGCTGCGCTGCTCGCCATCCGCGGCATCGGCCCGGAAACGGCCGATAGCATCTTGCTCTATGCCTTGCGCCGGCCTGTCTTCGTGATCGATGCCTATACCAAGCGCCTGTTCGCCCGCCTCGGCGCCTGCCCGGCAAATATTGCCTATGAAACGCTGCGGGCCCGGTTCGAGGCGATCTTGCCGACCGACGTCGCCCTGTTCAACGAATACCATGCCCTGATCGTGCGCCATGGCAGCAGCGTGTGCCGACCGCGGCCGCATTGCGATATCTGCTGGTTAAGTGCGCGCTGCAGTCGCTGGGGCGTTACCTAGCCGGGGCGTCGTGATCATCATGATCGCCATCACCGGTTAACGCCAAGTGAAAATTCTGGCCACTAATACCGGCGCTGTCACTGCCCATCAGATACAGGTAGGCCGGCACGGCCTGGACAGGCTCAGGATGTTGCTTGGGATCTTCCCCCGGGTAATTCTCAGCACGCAGCAAGGTGCGCACGGTGCCGGTATCGATGCCATTCACGCGCATAGGTCGTTCGCCGCGATACTCATCCGCCAGGATGTCGAGTAAGCCCTCCAGGCCCGCTTTGGCAACGCCATAAGCGCCCCAATAGGCTCGGCGGACATGATGAGTGGAAAAGACCACAGCCGGATCGGCGGCCAACTCTAGCAATGGCAGGCAGGTATGCAAGAGCATGAAGGGGGCCTGTAAATTGACCGTGGTAACCCGCAGCCATTGCTCCGGCGAATAATGCCGCAGCGGGGTCAGACCGCCGACCCAGCCGGCGTTTTGCAGCAGGCCGTCCAGGCGCGCGAAATTCTGCTCCAGATTTGCGGCCAGATCGACGTAATCCTTCCAGGTAGCCCCTTCCAGATTCATGGGATAAATGGCCGGTTGCGGCCCACCGGCCGCTTCGATGGCGTCGTAGACGCTTTCGAGATCGCGAATGCTTTTATCGAGCAAGATGACGGTGGCGCCATGTTGCCCATAGGCGAGCGCGACTTCGCGGCCAATACCCCGGCCCGCCCCCGTGACTAGAATCACCCGTTCGGCGAGCAGGTCGGGTCGGGCTTGATAAGC
The DNA here is from genome assembly GCA_964345605.1 of uncultured Ectothiorhodospiraceae bacterium. Classification (GTDB taxonomy): domain Bacteria; phylum Pseudomonadota; class Gammaproteobacteria; order CAYFSA01; family CAYFSA01; genus CAYFSA01. The sequence continues at coordinate 7,151 of CAYFSA010000115.1, read as the reverse complement.
AAGCAGTTCGGCAGAAGTGATCATGATCAGTCAGCTGTATAGCATTAATTTAGGCATAAGTTCGCGGAGCCAAATAGCCCAGCCCTCTCACCCGCAGGAGAGAGGGCGAAAACTTATGAAATGATGGATACCTATTGCCGAGTATTTTAGTCGAATAAACGGCCTGCCGCGAGGGTTTTGAACGGCCAGCCTCAGGCGCGATGTCGGCGTCGCTCGCGGCGGTGGACGCGCCAGGCGATCCAAAGCTTGCGCAGTGGGGGTATATCCACTTGATGGTTGAGTAGCTGATGACCATCTCGGGCAATCTCAGTCAATACGGTCAAGGCCAGTTCGGCCTGGATGATTAGCCAATGCTGGCGGTAACGCGCTGTCGCAGGAAAGGCCTCGAGCGCTTCGCGCAAGGCATCCCGGCATGCCGTAAGTTCGGTGGCCAGGAGCGCGCGGGCTGCCTCAGTGCTGGCGGTGCGGTGCAGCTCGTCGGGCAGAAGGTTAAAAGGGCGGCATTGTTCTTCCGCCAGATAAGGGCGGCCTTGTCGCGTATGCCGGCCAATATTGTAGAGCAGTTCGAACCGCATCAACGCTTGGCCGAGGTCTTGTAAGGCCGGCCAGATTGCGGTGGCTTCGACGTCCACAAGTAAGCCAGCCAAACCCGCGAGATTGCCTCCGGTCTGGCGGTGGTAATGCTGCAGTGTACTGACGTCGCTGAAAGGGGCCGCGCTCAGCTCGAGCTGCACAGCGGCCAAGAGTGCTTGCCAAGCCTCTGGGGCTTGGGCGAGACGGACGCGGTAAGGTTGCAAGGTTTGCAATAACGGATGCTCGAGTGGCTTGCTGGGGGCCTCGAGGAGTGTCCGCAGCTGTTGCTGCCACCAGCCCAATTTGGCCAGGGCGACTTGCGGCTCGCTGCAGGTGCCGGGAATAGCCGTGAGGGTTTGTTGTAAGGCATGCAGGGCAAGGATCGCCGGGCGCGGCTCGGGCGGGATAAACCGCACACTGTAATACCAGCGACTGCCGGGTGAGACCCATTCTTGTGCGCTCCAAGCAGTCGTCATTCGTTTATACCGTTACGGTTCGGTGGCTGGGGCCGAGGCTGCTGCGCTTGGCTCGGCTGCCGGGCAGCTGGTTGGTCAGCAGGCTTGTCGGCTGCCAGCGGCGCGGCGGTGGTCAAGCCGAGCAGATGCCAGGTTTGCATCCCGCCGCGATACCACTTGAGTTTGGCGGCAGGATAGCCGAATTCGCGTAAGCTAAGAATGGCATTGCTGGATTGGTCGCACCAAATACCATTACAAAAGACGACCAATGTTTTGGCTTGAGAAAACTGCCATTGATCGGCTTGCCGATAAGCCCCGAAAAATTGTAAATGTTCAGCGATTTGCTTGGGTGGTGCGGCTTGCTCAGGTGAGATTTGCGTCCAGGGAACCGGGATGCTGCCGGGGATCGTACCTTGTTGGGTCCACTCGTCAGTGCGGGCGTCGATAATCAGAACCGGCTCACCTTGATCATGTCGCTCAAGGAAATCGATAAACTCCAAAGTGCCCAATGTTTCAATGCCTTGTCCCAACTGCATGGGCTGGATGCATTTCGGTGGGCAACGCCTTGAAGTCCGTGCCCAGGCCGGTGAAACAGTGTGCTCGATATCCTGAATGCGCTTGATTTCAATGCGCTTATCGCCATGCTTCACTGAGAGGTCAACGAGTTCGCGGGAGATTTGAACCGGCGTCGGATTCGAGGCCGCAGCTACGGCAACTACCATCGTGAGGCTCAGCAGTCTGGTGCAATACTTCAACAACGCGGCATCTCAAAATAATTTAAACTAAAGATCACGCCGCTTGGCCGGCGCGATCTTTACAAAGACATCACCATGCCGTTACGTGGGGCCCTATCCGCTTTAGGCGGCTAATGCACCATGGTGCTTAAGAATTGACTATCACGCTTGTTTATTGGTGCGAAAGCCGATGATGCTATAGGCCGGGCATTTTCCCCAAACGGCGGTGGCGAGTACGACAAGCCCCAGCCAGCCCCAGTCGGTTTGCGGCTCGACCAGGCCGAGCGCATACGCGATCAGGCCAGCACCGACAATCACACGAATCATGCGGTCTAGATCACTCATATTAAAAGGAACCATCGTCAAGTCCTCCACTGGTTGTAAGTTGGAACGATATGTATCCTGATTATAACACTTAGTGCGCAAAGTACATTGATGCTGCCCAATGGCCGCTTTCGGGCCAGGCCGTCAAATGGCTACAGTGCCCGGGTTTCGCTCATGCTGCCGATATGCGCTGCGCCGTCCGCGCCGTAACGTTGGTGCAAATCCAGGATTTCCTCGCCAACGCTCTGCCAATGTTGAATGCCGGTTTGGATGGCCCGGTCGAATGCACCGGTGCGCTGAGTATGGCGCCAATCCTCATAGGCCGAGAGCAAACGAGGAAAGAGCTGTTTACGCATACCCGACAAGTTACCGAAATAGAAATGCAGGCTGGCCGCTTCATTACGCTCGATGAGCCGGGGCAGGGTGGACAGGCAATCGGCCAGATGATCGCGAACCGCTCGGGCCACCAGCTCGGCGGGCGAGCGGGGCAAATCGCTGAGCATGTCGGCCCATTCCGGTCCCAGATGCGATTCGGCGAACAACTCGCCGAGTTCGTGCAACAGCACGGTTTCGACTTCCCGGCTGGCCATGGCATCGAGCGAGCCGTCCGGATCGCCGGCGAAATCATAATGCGCCAGGGCGCGGCCGGTGGGGTTGTCCAGACGATGCCATTCCCATTCCTGGACCCGCTCCCAAATCCAGCGCCGCAGGGACTCGGTACGGATCAAAATGGTGCCGTCACGGGTGGCGCCGGGTGGGGCGTTCAGATCGCGGGCCCATTCTTTACCGGCGATCAGGATGTGGTACTGCGCCTGTTGCTCGGCCCTGACCAAATCGGCCAGTACGAAATGCGGCCGACAACCCCAGCCGTAGCCGCCGCTATACAACATGCCGTGAGGCAGCAAATGGGTATTGACTGCGTCGCTGTCGAAAGGATCGAAGGATTGCTGGTCGACGGTCAGGGGGGTTAGCTCGGCTTCCTCCAAGGATTCCCATAAGGCTTCACGCTCACTGATCCAGGCACCCAGCTCCGCCTGTGGCAGCGAATCGCGCAGGCCGTAACCTCGCTCCCAGCGGAATAACTCCCGCATTTTCAGCAAATACACACACAGGCTGTAATCACCGGCGTGGCGGGCATCCACGATATGGCAATTATTTTGGACGGTAGCCTGGAGCGTGGGCCGTTGGTCTGGCATGGCAACCTCCATCAACGCGAGGCGTTGCGATTAAACTAATTGTTTACTAAATTGATCAAGAATAAGCCTAGCACGTGGCCGCGAATGCGTCCACTCAGCAGCATTAAGTCGCCTGCTTTGGCTTTCTGGTAGTCATCAGCCGGTTAGCCGCTTAGACTGAGCACGTAAGTGATTGTCCAACTATGCGTTGCGGGACCTGCGCCAATGGTTATTGAATCCGAACAACCGAGGGGAGTGACATACTCGTGAGGCTAAGAACTCGCTGGAAGGATAAGACGCGGCCCCGCTCGACCGCCGAGCAGGCCAGCGTAATCGGGACGGCGTTATGGAAAATTGCCGCCGAAGCCGTTTTGAATCTAGAGAACGAAAATTTTCAGACGGATACCCAGGCGCAGCGCTTGGACGTCATCATGGAGCACCTGACCTTCGGGCTGCATCTGCTCGACCGCTTGTGCTATGGACGCCTGCCGGATGCTGATCGGGCCGAGCTCGTGACTGCCACAGCGCAGCATGTCGCCAAGCTGGTCCATGATAATAGCCGCCAGGTACTCGGCGAGGGCAGTTATCGTGACCGCTTTATTGAGCTGCTGAATACCCGCAGCGGCGAATACGCCGAGCATGGCTTTGAACAGGGAGAACCGGCATTCGGGATGCTGCTCGCCTTTGGTTATCGAGTCTGTGCCGTAATGGGCCCGCGCGATAACCGTTGGCTGCTCGACCACATGGTCGCCATCGAGGGGCCCGAGATCCTGGACATACTGAAAAAAACCGTATCCGGATTTTTGGAGCAACGGCAGATGGCCGAGGAGCCATCGGCTGCAGGCGAAAATGGCTAGCCGGCAGACGGTCGAGTTTCGGCGCAGGAGCAGCTAAACTGACGACTTGGTCGACCGCCCGAAACTCGAAGAGGAAGTGTATTGAAGTATGCCGTTTGGATGAGTGTGTTTCTTGGGACGCTGGTTTTGACCGGCGGCTGCGGTAACAAAGGCCCTTTGACCCGACCTGAATCGCAAGAGACACAGCAGCAGGATACAAGCGTCCCTGCCGAGACGGCACCCGACCGCCAGGCTGGCGGTACGAGTGACTCGGAGGCAATGGTTTGATGCAGCCTTTCAACTACCGTGAAGGCGTGTTGCATGCCGAGGATTGCGCCTGCCCGGACCTGGCCGCCGAGTTCGGCACGCCTTGCTATGTCTATTCGCGGGCTGCGATCGAAGCCCAGTGGGGGCAATTCGAGCAGGCCCTGGCGGGCCATCCTCACCAAATCTGTTATGCCGTCAAAGCGAACAGCAACTTGGCCATCTTGGCATTGCTTGCCCGTTTGGGCGCTGGCTTCGATATTGTTTCGGGGGGCGAGCTGGCGCGCGTGCTGCGGGCCGGCGGCAATGCCTCACAGGTGGTGTTCTCCGGGATCGGCAAACGGTGGGATGAAATGGCCGAGGCCCTGGCAGCAGGTATTCAGTGCTTCAACGTGGAATCGGCCGAGGAGCTTGCCCGTCTGCATGAAGTCGCGGCGGCAGCGGGGCGGGCCGCGCCGCTCGCAATACGCGTGAACCCGGACGTGGATGCCCGCACCCATCCCTATATCGCCACGGGGCTTAAGGACAACAAATTCGGCGTGGATGTCGAGACGGCTCTAAGTCTGTATCGACAGGCGGCGGCCTCAGCGCATCTGCGCGTTACCGGTATTGCCTGTCATATCGGGTCGCAGCTTACCGAACTCGAGCCTTTTGCCGCGGCCCTGGAACGCCTGTTGGCCCTGACGGACCGCCTGGCTGGCGAAGGCATCGCGCTCGAGCATATCGACCTGGGCGGCGGCCTGGGGATTCGCTATCAGGACGAGATGCCGCCGCCGCCGGCGGCCTATGCCGAGACGATTTTGCGGCAGTTGGGCGAACGCCCATACCGCCTCATGCTCGAACCGGGCCGGGCGATTGTCGGCAATGCCGGGATTTTGCTGACGCGGGTGGAATACATCAAGACCACTGCCGAGCGTCGTTTTCTGATTGTCGATGCGGCGATGAACGATCTGTTGCGGCCCGCTTTGTATCAGGCCTGGCATGACATCGTGCCGGTGCAACAGCAAATGGCGCCGGCCGTGAGGACATACGATGTGGTCGGTCCGGTTTGCGAGACGGGCGATTGTTTCGCAATTGACCGCCCGCTGGCGGCTACAGAAGGCGGCTTACTGGCCTTTCACTCGGCGGGCGCCTACGGTTTTGTGATGGCGTCGAATTACAATGCGCGCGGCCGGCCGCCGGAAATTTTGGTCGATGGGGCCCAAGCCCAAGTGGTGCGGGCACGCGAAACCATAGAAACCCAGTTGGCCGGCGAGCGAATTCCGGTTTTATAAGTCCTCAGGGCACGTGAGGCCGACGCCATCCCTGGCGTGCCTGGCAAGTTAAGCCTTTTGCAGGAAGAAGGTGTATTCGCCGTTTTCTTCCATCGAGTCCAGCAAGCTATGACCGGTTTGCTTGGTAAAGGCATCGAAGTCCTTGACCGAACCCGGATCGGTAGCGATGACTTTGAGCACTTCCCCGCTTTGCAGGTTAGTGATGGCCTTCTTGGTCCGCAGAATCGGCAGGGGACAGTTCAGGCCCCGGGCGTCCAGTTCTTCTTTAAACTCAGTCATGACAGCTCCTCTTTATGCATAGTGCTTGAGGTTGGGTTGGTAATAACAAGCCGCAGGCACGGTCGTGCCAGACGGCCTGTAGATTGATCGATCGCATGTTAGCAAAAGATTACCATAAGATTTCACTAAAATCGTATTCTAGTTATCAAGTATTGATCCAAATTAACTGTACTGTATCGACGCAGCGCCCCACATGCTCGTTCTAGGTTGGGAGGCCGACAATGCAACTGCATTTCAGCAAAATGCATGGGCTGGGCAACGATTTCGTGGTCATCGATGCCATTCGCCAGACCGTGCGACTGACAAGCGCCCAGATTCGTTGCTTGGCCCGGCGGCGTTTCGGCATCGGCTGTGACCAAGTGCTGCTGGTCGAAGCACCTACGCGGCCTGAGGCGCTGTTCCGCTATCGGATTTTCAATGCCGATGGCGGCGAGGTAAACCAATGCGGCAATGGTGCTCGTTGTTTTGCCCGGTTTGTGCGGGATGAAGGCTTAACCACAGCCGCCGAGATTCCGGTGGAAACCGCGGCCGGCCTGTTGGTTCTGCAGCTCGAGGCCGATGGCGCGGTGACGGTGAATATGGGCCAGCCGCAGTGGACGCCCATGGCGATCCCTTTGGTGGTTGAGCAATCAGCCCTTACTTATACGGTCGAGCATGCCGGTGAGTCTTATCAACTTGTTGCCGTGGGCCTGGGCAACCCGCATGCGGTGCTGCAGGTCGAGGCAGTGGCCGCCGCGCCGGTCCAAACCCTGGGCAAGGTATTGCAGCAGGATCCGCGCTTTCCGGAGAGTGTCAATGTCGGGTTTATGCAGATCGACGGCCGCGATCATATTCGTCTGCGAGTGCTTGAGCGGGGCGTCGGTGAGACCCTGGCCTGTGGCAGCGGGGCTTGCGCGGCGGTAGTGGCCGGCCGGCGCTTAGGATTGCTGGATGAAACGGTGGTCGTGGATTTGAGCGGGGGCCGCCTGCGGGTAAGCTGGGCCGGCGGCGACGCCCCGGTTTATTTGACAGGCCCGGCCGAGCGGGTCTTTGAAGGCAAGATCGAGGTATGAGAACCGTGAAAACCGGGGACACTCAAAACAAATGGGAACATTGCAAGCCTACATAGCTGTGCTACATGATCTCCAATGGGATACCCTCGAACGAAACGCCGGAAGAGGTGGTGCATTAATTTCATGTGGGGCCGGTTTCAACCGGCCCGGGGTCGCTTGAAAGCGACCCTACAGCCCGTTGCGGT
>CAYFSA010000114.1:0-9151 GCA_964345605.1 uncultured Ectothiorhodospiraceae bacterium | reverse complement strand
CAACTTATAAGCCGCCTGCACGGCGGATAACCGCGTCGGTGTGGCTTGCGGGCTCCCGTCCCTCTTTTAAGCCGCCTGCACGGCGGATAACAACACCACGCCGATGACTACAGCGTCTATCATCTTATAAGCCGCCTGCACGGCGGATAACCGGCGACGCCTTCTGACCCGATGCCCATGAATCTTATAAGCCGCCTGCACGGCGGATAACTCACCACCGCGATCAGCGAAGCGCAGCACGAACTTATAAGCCGCCTGCACGGCGGATAACAGTTCACTCGAAACTATAACACTATGATTTGGATAGTTTAACGGGCTTTATGAGTCACTTACCCTTCCTACCGAACGCTCTGTCTATAAAATCTCTGTAATCAACGAGATACCTCAAGCGCTCTCATAATGAAGGGTAAGCCTTCCCTTCTGCTATATCAAAAAGCAGGCACAGTAAAGGGGGCTGTTTCCATAGACCCTGCAGATAACCCATAGCTGTTGAGCTCACCTTCACTAGGGAACTCTGCTGCACGTTCTTCGATAAATAACGAAAACCCTCGCCCATTCGTTGAACGTGATTCGGCTGGAATGAACACCGTTTTGTGCCGCTTATGGAAAGCGCTCTGTTTAGAAGCAGCATTTTTCAGACGGCGTTTAATCCATATATCGCTATCACGCCCCTCACTGCGTTCCTCAGCACGCCTTTGGTAGCGCCGTTCACTGCGATACACAGCCGATTTAGTCGATCGTTCGCCGCGCCGCAGACGGTGATACGAAACATGCTTGACCGGATCCAAGGTTTCATGGGAACGCATTTTCAAACCTCTGATCATTTGGGTCCGCACCAACCGCTGAACGGCTTCCAGCTTCATGAGACGCTCTAATGTCTCCACTGGACCGAATAAGCGGATGCGGCCTAAAGCACCGTTCATCGCTTGCACACGTCCGTCCTCGCGTTGTTCGATGTTATGGATATCAGGTAACGCCAATGCCACTCGCTGCTCGGGATGCTGCGTATTATAAGTGTGTACAACCGGCAGCACGTTTTGGATCAATAGCGGCGTGTTGTCCCCGGCGATCAGCTTGGCGTCATCGCTAAGGGTTATGGTGATATGAGGCCACTCCATGATCGGTCACTCCTTGCCCCCAAAGACGCCCCCGCGAACGAGATTGGCCATGACAAAATGAACATTGCCAAACGCTGAATCGCTGGGATCATGGTTTGCGAGTACATTCAGCATCTCAGCACGTCGTTGCTTGAGGGTAAGGAAATCGTACAGGCTGCCACGCTTGGGCTCACGTAAGGCAATAGCACGCGTCGTCAAGGCCGCATAAGGATCAACAGCAACGGCCCCATACTCGTCATTGCCATGCCATTCGTCGATGCAACGAATCGCATTACCCACCTTCTGCGGATGAAACGTCGGCTGGCGAAAATGATGTCCATTACCATCACTCACCTTGACTGACGAAAGCACTTTGCCCGGACTTTTAGCGCCCCGTCGGCGCTTGACTTCCTCGGCATGTTCGCCGGACAAGAACTCCTCGCTGGGGAAAATCTCGGATAACTCAGGTAATGAACCCTCACCAACGACTTCCAGGGTTAAGGGGTTACCGGTATTCGAGAGGGCTTGGCTGATACGCTCGGCCAACGCATTAAAGCCGGGGACATGCGCCTCCATCGCCTCGTCGCCTGGATAGTATTCCCGTTCAATCGGAGCCGGATTAGTACTTAACTCGAGCTGCGTTTCGCCTTGAGCTTGATGCGCCAGCAGATGGATTTGCTTGTTCTCGGCAATGAGAAAATTCCGCCACCACCAACGTCCATTCACCAGATTCCACAAATAGCGGCGGGCCAGTATCGAGAACCCATGCCGCTCAACATAACGCTGCGCAAATGTTTCCAGATTCGCCGCCACCTCAGGGTTATTACACGCATGGGGAGCCAGGGCATTCGGTAAAAACTGGATGGCGAATTTCAGCACCAAACCGTTTGCACCAGGCGGCAGTTTGGCTTTATCGATAGTTTGTAAATTCGCCTCCTCGATATTGAATTCCTTGTTGCTTGCATCGGCGATATAGTTGCCGATCTGGCCGCGTACCGAGATTTCAGCAACCATTGCGGGTATGAGGACACGGCTGTTTAACCGCTGGGTTTTTTGATCGATAACCGATTGGGCATTGGTGTGTCGGCCATAGAACAAGGCGTCGCCGGTCTGAATCGAGCGGGCATAAGAGAGCATATTCGAGTGTAAGATCATATCTTCTGTCATGGTTGCGTGGACTCCTGTAACGAGTTGAGACTCACCCCCCGAACCCTCAGCGTGCCGGCCTCAGCATCCGTCTCCCAGCACCAGAACATAGGCAGGGCTGAACCCTCATCGGATTTGGCACGGGCAAGTTTGCGGGCGGAGACTAATTCGGCAACCGAGGCAATGCCTTCGGCAAACACATGGGGTGTATTGGAACAACGTGTGCCTTGACGCGGCTGGCAGTTAGCAAGTGGCTCAATGGCCTGATAGCCGACAGCAACCGGCGCTAACAGGCGTCTGGAGCCGTTTTCATCCAAACTCCAGGGATTGGTCCAGCCGCCGCCTTCGACTGGCTGCCATGTAAACAGGTCCAATAAGCCATCTAAGGGATCAGCAGCTTGTTCGGCTGCCTTTTCAAGCAGATCGCTACGGTCGACAATAAGATGGCCGGGCGGTAATGTGCTGAGGATTGACAGCGACTCGATTTCTCGAGCACCTGTGCGCAGCGGGGGCATGCCGCCTGCCAGACGCAGGCCGGGCAAAGCGGCCTCAACTTCAGCTTCGGTAACGCTGGCACCAGGATCGACCAGCAGAATGGTCCCAGTCAATGAGCCAGTAATCCGTTCAATGGCTTCAACCGGCTGCCCTGATTTGTCGGGTTTAGGCTTAAACCGGCCCGGACTGACTTGAAGGTCATGAATCAGCAAGGCAAGGGGCCAGTTCGCGGCAGGCTGGTGCAGTCGTCGGGCAATACTGTCGCTGAATCCCGCAAGCGCCGTGAGCGGCGGATACCCTGATACGAGCGCATTACCGTCCAGGGCGATCCGGGAAACATCCATGGGGCCTATAAGAAAGACTTTCATGCCGCGAGCTCCCTTTTCAGCACCTGCAGCACGGGCTCGTAGATCATCCGTCGTACCCGTTCATCCTGCGCATCGTCTTTGCTCAGCTGGCCACCGGCTTGCAGGATCGCTTGAAGTATGGCTAAGGTCATCTCTTGAGTGATGGCTGCAAGCTCTTCAGAGGTAGCATTGCGCTTACCCAGTACAAGCACATCACTGACATAATCCTGCCTGGCAAATGCGCCTTTTTCGTGCAGCTCGGGCAGATCACTACAGTACCCCTGAAAATCCCGCATAGCATCGAGCAGAGATTGCACCAGGCGCCGCGCCCGGTAGTCACGTCTCGCTCGAATATCGGCATTCACATAGTGCTTGCCATCACTTCCCAAGATGGTCTTGATGAGCTCCCCGAGATATGCAGGGTCCTCACTGTCACTGAGCATCGATGCCGTAAAAAACGCCGCAGCGCCCTCTCCCAGAGCGGCAAGCTTGCGCTGGTAGGTATGGATCGCAATGGGCCGATAGCGCCCATGGATGCGCGTTAATTGCCCGCCCTGGTAACTCGCCTGCAAGCCGACGTTTTGCGGTTTGGCCGACATCACGCTCCTTGACGTTGGCACCCAATACCCGTTGTCACGGCGTTGGCGCAAGCGATTAGGCAGCTCGGTATAAAGGGCGACGGAAGGCACCGGCGTCACCTGCCGGTAGCCACCTTGATTAGCCCTTTGATTATCAGGAACAAACAAGCACTTCATCCGATCGCCATCGATGGCCGTTACCTCACGCAATCCCGCGTTTTGCTTTAGCTGAAAAGCAGCCGTTGCTGCTTTGATTACCTGCGGGTCCAGACCGAGCTGCCCAAGGGTCTGACCGATGGCGTCATTCGCCACTACGTGTTCGAGCATTGTGGCAACCTGACCTTGGGCATTGCCTATACGAGCCGAAAGGAGCTTAGCGATGCGGTTATCAGCGGCATTGCCGGCAAAACTGGTCGCAATGGCGGCTTGGGTATTCAGCCCGCTGGCAAATACCGCACTCGTGGGTGTCGAGGCTTGCTTGCCCAAGGCAATGGGCATTTGGGAACCTGTCTTGGCAGGCACTTTGGAGACTTTCGGCTCAACGAACGACGGCACGAAATGTCCGATGGCTGCTATCACCGTGCGCACCTTATCGGCGTTGAGCTTACCAAGTGCGGCTTGTGCGGTCTCAGGGTTTTCAAGATTCTGAAATGTTTCAATTTTGGACAATTGAGTGGCGTTAGTAAGCCGGATAGCGAATGCCAGGGCGTGACTGTCTAGGACACACCAGGGGGGTTCACGAAAGCGTAGGGCGGGCAGGATGTCTGCTGCGTAAGCCGCGACTTTGGCCTCGTTCAGTGGCCGATTGGAGTCATTAGCCACCAGGGCAGTAACATCCTCCCGAAATGACTCGGGATAAAACCACATACACGTCTCCCGTTTGTGAAAGGATTATTATATTTAAAGCACAAAACATATGGTGTCAATATGTAGCTGAACACGACCCACTCCGTTCAGCGAGTCGTATGTATATCACCGCCTATTCGGCGGATAGAATTTTAAGCACAAAACATATTCGCTAAGCCGCCTGCACGGCGGTTGGCTGCAGCTGAATCGGCATCGCTAGACAGCTGATTCAACGCGTTTTCGATCCAGACCCAGCACTGGATCATGTTCCAGCTCTCCCTTGATGTCAAAGGGGATTGTTGTACCGAGCAAATCGCGGCATAGTCGTTCACGGTCACTGATACCAAATCGCGTCTCAAGCTGTTTGAGCAGCGAATTGACGGCGATTGGTACAAGCAGTCGATCGGCAAAGGCTGATTCAGCTTGAATGTTGCTTTCCCTTATGCGCTCCTTACCGATCGGCCTTGTCTCGCCGTTGGCATCAATTAGTTTCCATTGTTGCTCGTTTGCTTCATCGATATACAGAAAAAGGCGTGCAGAAGCATCGTCTCGGCGGAACCGCCGATGCTCGGGCATCCAACTGGCAAAGGGTAAGCCAGATTGCTGGCTATATCTCAGCGCGGCATAGGGGCCGTCTTCCAATACCTCACGTAACAGGCTGTGTTCCTGCTGGGTTAGTTCGCTGTCGTTGCTAAACCCTTCAGGTTCGAGCAATGCCAAGCGTGCGTCCAGGCGTTCCTCCAATAATGGGATATCGAGTATGGCCTGTAAGTGGTGGTCGGCAAGCTGCGGCGCTTTGAGCCCTTTGGCTTGCAGCGGTGTTTCGATACCCGGATAGCGATAATATGGGGGTTGTTCGCCCCGATAGTAGCGCAGCGGGGCATCGAGAATCGCACAATTCGGTCCATTTGGAGCAGCTTCGCGATGTCTTAGCACGCGCCCGGCAAGCTGAATGATTGAGCGGGTTGAGGAGGGCTCCATCACCGCGTAATCGAAATCATGATCGCGGCCCGTTTCTTCGATGGGTGAGGCGATCACCAGGATCATGACGTCACGCTGGCCTTTGTCATGGGCTCGGCCGAGCAAGCGCTGGATATCGGGGTCGTTTAGCAAGCGGGCATTGGGGGCTGAGCCTTTGCGTTTGAGGATATGATTCAAGCGTCGCTCGACTGCAAAGCGCACCACACCGAGTAAACGGGAATGGTAGCACACCACGCCCAGGGCGATTTCGCTAAATGCCGGGGTTTGCAGCAGATAGCGCGTGTATTCCCGGCAGCTGCGGATATTGGCGAACCGCACAACCCCCACAGAAACCTGCAAGCCCTGATACGCGAATGCTTGAGCGGCATGGAGTCTTTTGGCTGATTCAGTCATGGCCGCATAAGCGGCTGCGGGGCTTTGTTCCCCCGGTTGTATGAGCGTCATTCGGCGGCGGGGTTGTTCTTGATCCAGCTGGCAAACCACTGCTTTAGTCAGCTCACGATGACGCTCGGCGAATGTGTCCGGGCTATGAGGCTCGATTCGAGTTAAGTCGGGTTTGTCGCTGATCCAGCCGGCCAAGCATTGGCCGGCTGCGCCCGTCAATGCCGCATAGGCGCGTCGTCCGGCATGATAACTGGCGAATAATGCCCGAGAAACTGATGGCGGCAGTGTGGCCGAGGCGATGACCACTTGTCGGCCGAATGCCCCCGCCAGAAAAACAAGCCGTGAAATGGCTGCCAAATCTTCCGGTTCATAACTGTCGACCTCATCCAGGATGAGATCACTGGTCGCTAAACGCAGCATCCGGTATAGATGCCGCCCTCCTCTTGCATCGGCTGCCGACATGAGCTGATCGACGGTCGCGGCGATGACAGGGGTTCGCAATAGTTGTTTGGCATGGCGCGCACGGCCATATTCGAGGGCCCGTTCGATGCGTTCAGGCAGTGCGCCGGTATTGGGTTCGTGACCTGGGCCACCGCCCAATGCCCCGAGTTCGGCGTGATCGGGTTCATAATCGGGATTGGCCTGCCAGGCGGTTAAGGCCTCACCCGAGCCATAAGCCGGCACAAGCTCATCCCAGACATCCTGTTCCTCGGCGCTTGAGCCGCCTTGATCGGTGACCTGCTCTGCAGCGGTTTCCCGATCGATTTCATGCAGTCGCCGGGCAGTTTCATCACCGATGATGGTCGCTAAATGCCAGGGTTGGAAGCCGATTTCCTCCGCGTATTCATCACCGGATTGAAGCGCTAACGTGCGCAGGCCAAGGCCGAGGAAAAATCGGCAGCGGCCTGCGGCGGCCTGCAATATCGCCGGGCATCCACGGGTTTTGCCCAACCCGGTGCGCGCCATGACAATGCCGAAAAAGCCCTGTTGAGGGGCTTCGGCAGCCTGCACCTTGGCAACCGCATCGCCTTGCCAGGCAAAGCGACCGTGAGAAGTGGGCTGCAGCAATGGGTTGGGTATTTCAGTTTCGCTGACTTGAGGGAAGGCATTTTGGCTTCGCCGCAGGGCCCGGACAAAGCCGCGTGCTTGGCGTGCAACCGAGAGGAGATGATCAGCCAGAGGTTCAGCGAGCCAGGTTTTGCCGGTGTTGGGGTTGCTGCCTGTATTGGCAAACAGCTGATCTTGTTGATCGGCGTGAGCGTTTCGGGAACTCCCAAGGGCGCTGGCATAATGATCGCCCAACATCAGGCAAAGACGGCCGTAGGCATACAGTGTCTGTGACGTTATGGCCCATTCGCCCGCCGCTTTAGCCGTTTGCAGGCCATGTGCAGCGCGTTGCAGGGCGTGGCGATAGCGCTCGTTTTGGAACAATGAGGGATAAGGCGCCGCTTCACTGCCGCTGTTACCACCCTGCTTGGCCAATAACTGCGGATGCAGATGATGAGTCGGCTTAAATACGACTCGCTCGGCCGTTAGGTCGGCATCCAGGAGCTTATGATGAGTGGCGACCAGGAAGAGCAGCGCTGATGCAACCGGTTGTTCGGCGTTCCAATGGATGTGTGGAAGCTCACCGCTTGTCAGCACTTGATCCGCTAAGCCGGCTGCTTCTGTGTAGAGGGCGTCAAGGGATTGTGTCTCGGGATTATCAAACAGCTTAAGGAGTTCATCGTCACCGCCGCGTCGCAAAGCGCACCAGATGAACAGCATTGAAATCATTTCATGACGAATTGGATCACCAAGGCGCTCGCCAGGTCGGCAACGGCGCAGTTTTGCCTGAAACGCAGCGGATGATTTGCCGATGTCGTGCAACAGAGCCGCTAAATCGACACAGCTGATCAGTTGCTGCCAACCGATACCTATGGCCCGGCTTTGCTTGACCGAGATCGGTATTTGCCCCCTGTGTATCGCGTAGTGCCCTTCTGCATTGAATCGGGCCCTTGAACCGATGTGGAAGGCTGGCTCGAGTTCCTGGCGTCGTTCGATGTAGCAAGCCACTGACGTATGGCGACTGGCTCGATGCTTGAGTTGAGCGGCAACGACCCGCAAGCCTTCCGCGGATAACCGGCCTCGCCATGTGCTTTGGGCAATCCGATCAAGGTACCGATCGAGTACGCGCTCGACCCGTTTGCGGGCTTGCTTACGGGATTCATCGATGAACAAGACATGCATGGCTTAGCATCCATACTTCTTGATGATGTCATCCAGGTAATGGAATAGCCGTTCCAGGGCCTTGCGCTGGTCCAATGCTTTGATGACGCTCTTGCGAAAATCCTGTTCTTTATGGTTCTTGCGGGCACTGACACAGGCAAGCGGCAGGATATAGGCATCTTTGATGGTGTCGGCAAGGTCAAAGACCAATCCGCCGGCCCGCGAAGCGCCGTGCATCACCGCTAATCCGGCCGGAATTCCGTAAGCCCATAACACGACCGATGCCAAGCCATAGGCGAGGTAGTTGCCGTGATCAAGGAAACGGTTTACCCGCCGCACGTTATCATCGGTATCATCCGATTCGGCTTCACGCTCGCCACCGTGGCTGCGCTTAAAACGATTGATGCCGAGCTCTTTTGTCAGCTCTGCATAAAGCCGACTGCAAAACCGTCCTTCGTAACCCCGAAGCGTATCAATGGAATTGGCCTGGTCGATCTGCTTTAGATAGTGCTTGCACAGTGAGTCTATCGCTTCAAAGTCGAACTGTTGGCATATTCTCTCGGTTTCTTCTTGTAATGATTGAACGCGTTGCCGCTGCATTTGCTTGGCGGCTTCGAGGCAGACTGAAGGGTCGGCGTAAATCGTTAGCCAGGCATGCAGGCGCTCGGTAGGGCGGTACACATCATAGGAGGCCATCAATAAAGGGGTGCCACCGCTGCCGGTAAACCCCACAACCACGCCTTCTTCCGCAAGCTGGCGCATGGCTGCCTGAGTGATCGAGGTGCCCTGACCGAGCAGCAGGAAGGCCAAATTGGCATGAGGAATGTTGAATGTACGCTCTATCGCACCCTCCGCCTCGTCATAAACGACCCGCTGATCATCGACCCGGACCCGTACTCGCTCGAGCACAATAATGGCTTGGCGGTGGGTATAGAGCAATCGGGTATTGGCGGCCACATGCCACTCCATCTATAGACTTCAACAGTTACTCCATTCGTTCACACTCTTCCGTAATGATGACACGCGCTAGCCGAACAGCCGAGGGCACTCGGTTCACCCTGATTTGAGC
>CAYFSA010000113.1:8234-9332 GCA_964345605.1 uncultured Ectothiorhodospiraceae bacterium | reverse complement strand
CAGCCCGACCTCCGGGCCACAACAATGTTAGCGACGATGATGATGCGCCGCACTTTACCCAATCCTCATCGCCCGCTGAGGCACGCGCTTCCCGAGCCACCGCCCAAAGCGGCGGCTGGTTCATCCAGCTCGGCAGTTTTGCCCAGCGCGACAATGCTGCCACGTTGCGCAATGGTCTGCGCCAGCAAGGCTATCAGGTGGTCATTAACAGCGAGCGTGAGCATGGCAAGCGCATGCATAAAGTGCTGGTCGGGCCGGAACCTGATCGCCAGGCCGCTGAGCGCCTGCAAACCCGGCTCGATCAACAGGCCGGCTATGCCGGCGGCTTCGTCCGAGAATTTCAACCTTGACGTTACGAAGCATTAGCCATGCAGGGCATGTTAACTGCCAGCTTATGACCGGTTCTAATCTTTGCATCAGTACCCAGAGTTAAATGGTCCTGCACCTCTTCTCCCGTGGGGGCAGAGGTGCGCAAGCTTAGGCAATCATTCATAGTAGATTGTCATGATCCAATGCTGAACGACAGCGTGAAGAGGAGCAGCAGATGGTTTTAAATTGGCTGGATTTTGTCCTGATCGGCATTATTTTCATTTCCGCCTTAATCAGCTTGTTCCGCGGCTTTGTCCGCGAGGCCATGTCGCTGGTGACCTGGGCATTGGCGATCTGGATCGCGCTGAGCTTTGCCGAATCGCTGGCGGCCTTGCTGCCGGAAGGCATTGAAAGCCCGACGATTCGCCTGATTATCGGCTTCGTCGTGCTATTTGTTGCCGTGCTGATCATCGGCTCGCTGATTGGCGCCCTACTCTATCAACTGGTCAAAAGCACCGGCATCAGCGGCACCGATCGCATGCTCGGCATGCTCTTCGGCGCCGCCCGCGGTGTTTTGGTCTTGGCTTTGCTGGTCATCCTGGCCAAAGCCGACGTCCTGCCCCTGGAGGAGGAAGACTGGTGGCAAGCCTCGCAAGTACGGCCGTATATCGAACCTATCGCCGATTACATCTTGCAGATCCTGCCTAGCGATTTCAGCATCAAGCTACCCCAGCCGAACGAGCTCGTCCCGGAGCAATCCAGCGGTCAGGAACCTGCCAGTCAGGAACC
>CAYFSA010000113.1:0-8134 GCA_964345605.1 uncultured Ectothiorhodospiraceae bacterium | reverse complement strand
CGGTCAGGAACCTGCCAGTCAGGAACCTGCCAGCCAGCAGCCCTGGGGCACGAGTTAAGCCCATGTGCGGAATCGTCGGTGTCGTCGGCCACGAACCGGTCGCCAATGTCATTTATGAAGCCCTGACCGTGCTGCAGCATCGCGGTCAGGAGGCGGCCGGCATCGTCACCTGTGAGCAGAGCCGGCTGCATTTGTGCAAGGACAACGGCCTGGTCAAAAACGTCTTCGACCAGGCCCGGATTGAGCAATTGGTCGGCAATATGGGTATCGGCCATGTCCGCTATCCGACCGCCGGCAGCTTCTCCCAGGCTGAGGCTCAGCCGTTTTATGTCAACTCGCCCTTCGGCATCTCGCTGGCGCATAACGGCAATCTGACCAACGCCACCGAACTGCACAGCGAGCTGTTCTTGGAAGACCGGCGACATATCAACACCGAATCGGACTCCGAGATCCTGTTGAACGTGTTCGCCCAGGAACTGCTCAAGCAGGATCTGACCCAAGTGAGCCCGACTACCTTTTTTGACGCGGTGACCGGCCTTCACCAGCGTTGCCGCGGCGCCTATGCCGTGGTAGCCATGGTCACCGGTCTCGGTGTGATCGGTTTTCGCGATCCGCACGGCATTCGGCCGATCGTGTTCGGCCAGCGCGAAACCCCGGACGGGCCGGAATACATGGTTGCCTCGGAAAGCGTGGCCCTGGATGTGCTAGGCTTTGAGCTGATCCGCGATCTGGCCCCCGGCGAGGCCGTATGCATCGACACCCAGGGTCAATTGCATACCCACCAGTGTGCCCTGTATCCCGAGAATCATTCCTGTATTTTCGAATACGTCTATTTCGCCCGGCCGGACTCAGTGATCGACCGGGTCTTCGTCCACAAGGCCCGTATGCGCATGGGCGAGCGCCTCGGCCAGAAAATCCTGCGACAATGGCCCGATCATGACATCGATGTCGTCCTCCCCATCCCGGACACCAGCCGCACTGCCGCCCAGGAACTGGCATTGGTGCTCGGCGTGAAGGAGCGTGAGGGCTTTATCAAAAACCGCTACATCGGCCGGACCTTCATCATGCCCGGCCAGCGCCAGCGGCGCCGCTCGGTCCGGCAAAAACTCAATCCCATCGGCCTGGAATTCAAGAACAAGAACGTGCTGCTGGTAGACGATTCCATCGTGCGCGGTACCACTTCGCAGCAAATCGTGCAAATGGCCCGCGAAATGGGTGCCCGCAACGTGTATTTCGCTTCGGCCTCGCCGCCGATCCGGTACCCCAATATCTACGGCATCGATATGCCTGCAGCCGAGGAACTCATCGCCTACGGCCGGGATAATGCCCAGATATGCGAGGCATTGGGCGCCGATCGCTTGATCTTCCAGGACCTCGATGACCTGATCCACTCGGTGCAGCGCGGCAACAAACAACTCACCGCCTTTGATTGCTCGGTATTCAACGGCAATTACATCACCCAAGAAAACGCCGATTATTTCAGCTGGCTGGAATCGACTCGCAAGGATAGCACCCAGGCGGCAGGGACACGCCAGGCACCTATGGAGAACAGGCATGTACTGGAACTCCACAACAACGTGGATGGATGAACGCGGTGTGGCAAGCAGCCAGGCAAGACCATGCATGATGAGCGCCAAAATACAGACGTGGCTCAGCAGGCTGCAAGCCTGCGCCGGCATTTGTGCTATGCTGAATCATTACCGGTGGTGATCGTGACCGTGGCCCGCCAAGTGTTGAGCCTGGAACTCGCCGGCAAGATCGTCGCGGAATACCCTGTGTCCACCGCCGCGAACGGCGTTGGCGGGCGTGACGGCAGCGGCCGAACCCCGCCGGGGCTGCATCGGATCGCCGCCAAGATCGGCGCCGATGCCCCCCGCGGGACTGTGTTCAAGGGGCGCCGGCCAACCGGCGAAGTGGTCTCAATAAGTAATGCATCTAGTCCAGCACCGTCTCAGGATCTGATTACCAGCCGCATTCTCTGGCTAGCAGGCCTGGAGCCGGGCGTCAATCAAGGCGAGGGTTGCGATTCCTATGCGCGCTATATCTATATCCACGGCACCGCCGACGAACTCCACCTCCGCCAACCGGTATCCCATGGCTGTGTGCGCATGGCGAATGCCGACGTGATGGCGCTTTTTGATGCGGTTGAGGTCGGCACGCCGGTTTTCATCACCACCACACTGCAGCAAGCCAGTTAATTGCCCATGACCGCACCTGACCACACTCACTGGGGACCAAGCACCCGCGCCGTCCGCGCCGGGCAACACCGCAGCGACGAGCAGGAACAAGCCGAGCCGATTTTCACCAGCTCCAGCTTCGTCTTTGCCAGTGCCGCCGAAGCCGCGGCCCGTTTTGCCGGTGAACAGGGCAATCTCTACTCGCGCTTTACCAACCCCACCGTGCGCACTTTCCAAGAACGCCTGGCCGCCCTGGAAGGGGGTGCAACCTGCGTCGCCACAGCCTCCGGCATGGCAGCGATTTTAACCACTTGCCTGAGCTTATTACAGGCCGGTGATCATATCGTGGCCTCGCGCTCGGTATTCGGCAGCACGATCATACTGCTCAGTAAATGGCTGTCCCGCTTCGGCATTACTACTGATTTCGTGCCGCTGGCCGAGCCAGCCGCCTGGGAAAAGGCTATCCGACCCA
Source organism: uncultured Ectothiorhodospiraceae bacterium (assembly GCA_964345605.1). Taxonomy (GTDB): domain Bacteria; phylum Pseudomonadota; class Gammaproteobacteria; order CAYFSA01; family CAYFSA01; genus CAYFSA01. The sequence goes on along the minus strand of CAYFSA010000113.1, from coordinate 5,485 downwards.
ATACCCGGCTTTTCTTTCTGGAAACCCCGTCCAATCCCTTAACCGAAATTGCCGACATTACAGCGCTTGCCGAGCTGGCGCATGCCCATGAGGCGCTGCTGGCCGTCGACAACTGCTTCTGCACACCGGTCCTGCAGCGGCCACTCGACCTGGGCGCCGACCTCGTGGTGCATTCGGCAACCAAATACCTGGACGGCCAGGGCCGCTGTTTGGGCGGCGCCGTGGTCGGCAGTGAAGCATTGGTTGGCGAGGCAGTCTACAGCTTTCTGCGTTCCGCAGGGCCTAGCATGAGCCCATTCAATGCCTGGGTTTTCCTAAAAGGGCTGGAGACTTTAAAGCTGCGCATGCAGGCCCATTGCGAAGCGGCGCTGGCGCTGGCGCAATGGCTCAAAGCGCAGCCCACTGTGCAGCGGGTCCATTATCCCGGCTTACCCGAGCATCCTCAGCATGATCTCGCCACCAAGCAGCAAACGGGTTTCGGCGGCATTGTCAGCTTCGAGCTCGCCGGAGGCCAGGCAGCGGCCTGGCAGTTGATCGATCAGACCGAACTGATTTCCATCACCGCGAATCTAGGTGACACCAAAACCACCATCACCCATCCCGCGACCACTACCCATGGTCGCTTAACGCCGGCAGAACGGGCTCGGGCGGGCATCGGCGATGGCCTGGTGCGTATCGCGGTTGGCCTGGAAGATATCGCCGATCTACAGCGCGACTTATTAAAGGGATTAGGTTAAAGCGCCGGTCAGCGGCCGATCCTGGCGTGCGTTAGTCAGCTGCTAGCGCCCCGCTCAATGAGCTAAGCCAGGTCGGTATAATGCTGTTCTACCCATTCCCGATATCGCCCATCCATCACCTGTTGCCACCATGTTGCGTTGCTTAAATACCAATCGAGGGTTTTTAGCAGACCGCTGTGGAAGGATTCCAGCGGCCGGTAGCCGAGCTGAGCACGGCTTTTACTGGGATCGATGGCATACCGGCGGTCGTGGCCTTTGCGGTCGGTGACATAGGTGATCAAATCAGCGCATGCCCGGCCTTGCGCGGCGGGGCAGTCAGGAAAGCGCACGGCAAGGCTGGCGTCCTTGGCAAAGCGCTGGTCAAGCTGGCTGCAGAGGCTCTGCACCAGGTCACTATTGGTTTGCTCGTTTGCCCCGCCAATATTATAGGTTTCGCCATGCGCGCCCTGCCGGATGACCTGCTCGATGCCCCGGCAGTGATCTTCCACATAGAGCCAATCGCGAATGTTACGGCCGTCGCCATAGATGGGCAACGGCTTGCCATGCAGGGCGTTGATCAGCATCAGCGGGATGAGCTTTTCGGGAAACTGATAAGGGCCGTAATTATTGGAACAGTTGCTGGTGGTCACCGGCAGGCCGTAGGTGTGGTGATAGGCGCGGACCAGATGATCGGACGCGGCCTTGCTGGCGGCATAGGGGGAATTGGGTGCATACGGGGTAGTTTCGGTAAACGCCGGGTCTTGCGGTCCCAGACTGCCGTACACCTCGTCGGTGGAGACATGATGAAACAGCGCGTTCGCCGGGGCTGCTGGATTGTCCAGCCAGGCCTGTTTGGCCGCTTTCAACAGGGTGTGCGTGCCCAAGATATTGGTCTGCAAAAAGGCATCAGGGCCATGGATGGAGCGGTCGACATGGGATTCGGCCGCGAAATGCACCAGGATGTCAATATGTTCTTCCGCCAACAGGCGCTCGACTAAGGGCTGATCGCCGATGTCGCCCTGCACAAAGCGGTAATTGGTTTCGTCTTCAAGGGCAGCCAGACTGCCGCGATTGCCGGCGTAGGTCAGGGCATCGAGCACAACCAGCCGGTCATCAGGATAGCGACTGTGCCAGTAATGGACGAAATTGGCGCCGATAAACCCCGCGCCGCCGGTGATTAGGAGTTTACGCATAGCCGTCCGCCACCTCGCCGTACAGCGGCCTTCGCTGGGCCAAAGTCCCGATGTGCAGGTGTTTCATGGATAGACCGCCGCGTCTGCCAGCAAGCTGCCGGCTTGATCCTTGGCGGATAAGCTCGGGGGCTGGCCATTGACCAACGGCCAGTCGATGGCCAAGGTCGCATCATCCCAACGGATACAGCGCTCATGCGCGGGCGCGTAAAAATCCGTGCATTTGTACAAGAATTCAGCCGTGTCGCTGAGCACATAAAAGCCATGGGCAAAGCCGGGCGGGACCCATACCATGTGTTTGTTATCGGCGGACAAGCGCGCCCCGACCCAGTGGCCGAAGGTCGGCGAACTTTGCCGCAGATCGACCGCCACATCATAGACCTCGCCCTGGGTGACCCGGACCAATTTACCCTGAGGCTGCTGAATTTGGTAGTGCAGGCCGCGCAGGATGCCCTGGCGCGATTTGCTGTGGTTGTCCTGGACGAAGGTCAGGTCGAGCCCGGCCTCGGCGAATACCCGGGCATTCCAGGTTTCCATGAAAAAACCGCGCTCGTCGCCGAAGACGGTCGGCTCGATAAGCACGACCTCGGGGATAGCCAGGGGTTTGAATTGCATTTAGGCGCCACTCCCGTCCAGTAGTTGCAGCAGGTATTCCCCATAGCCGCTTTTGCGCAAGGGGTGGGCCAGCACGGCCAGTTGTGCGGCGTCAATAAAGCCCATGCGCCAGGCGATTTCCTCGGGACAGGCGATCTTGAGCCCCTGGCGCTCTTCAATGACTTTAATGAAAATGGCGGCATCCAGTAAGGAGGTATGCGTGCCGGTATCCAGCCAGGCCGTGCCGCGACTTAAGGGTTCGACGGTTAAATCGCCGCGCTCGAGGTACAGGCGATTGAGGTCGGTGATTTCCAGCTCGCCTCTCGCGGAGGGTCGAATCTGTTTAGCCAGAGGCACAACGTCATTATCGTAGAAATACAAGCCGGTCACGGCATAACGGGATTGGGGCTGGGCCGGTTTTTCCTCGATACTCATGGCCCGGCCCTGAGCGTCGAATGCCACGACACCATAGCGTTCTGGGTCCTGGACATAATAGCCGAATACGGTAGCACCGCGGTCTTGTCGGGCGATCGCTTGCAGGCGCTGCGACAGGCCTTCGGCATAAAAGATATTATCGCCCAGGATCAGGGTGGCCGGGTCATTGCCAAGGAAATCGGCGCCGATCAAAAAGGCCTGCGCCAGGCCGTCTGGGCTTGGCTGAACGGCATAGGTCAGGGATAACCCCCATTGCGAGCCATCGCCGAGCAGTTGCTGAAAGGCTGTTTGATCATGCGGCGTGGTGATGATCAAGGTCTCACGAATCCCCGCCAGCATGAGGATGGACAGGGGATAATAGATCATCGGTTTGTCATAAACCGGCATAAGCTGCTTGCTGACCGAATGGGTCAGCGGATGCAGGCGGGTGCCCGAACCGCCGGCGAGGATGATACCTTTACGCATGATGGGATGGCTAGTGATCGGAATTTGCTGATAGGTATCATGTTGTACCTTGTTTGGCAAGTGATCTGTTATCTTCGTGTTGTTTCGACGTGCAACGAGGTAAGTGAGTCACAATGAGCGCTATCCATATCGAGCATCAACCTGACGAACATCGGCTCGGCGAGCTGGGCGTGCGCAACTGGCCGACATGGAGCAAGGAGGTGTCCAGCTTTCCCTGGACCTACGACGAGCCGGAGACCTGCTATATCCTGGAGGGTAAAGTGTTGGTGACCCCACACGGCGGTCATCCGACTACTGTCAAACAGGGTGATTTGGTGACATTCCCCGCCGGCATGAGCTGTACCTGGGAAATCCAGGAACCGATCAAGAAGCATTACCGATTTGGTTGAGTCGACTTCGCCCGCGTCGGCCGCGAACCTGCAGGGTCGGCGCGTGCTGCTGGGTGTCACTGGCGGCATCGCCGCGTACAAGGCAGTGGCATTGTTGCGGCAATTACAGCAACTCGGCGCTGAGGTCCGCGTGGTGATGACTGCTGCCGCGCAGGATTTCGTCGCGCCGCTGACCTTTCAGGCCCTGTCCGGATTGCCGGTGCATACTGAGCTGCTCGATCCGCATACTGAAGCGGCCATGGGGCATATCGAGCTGGCACGTTGGGCGGATGCCATCTTGGTGGCCCCGGCTTCAGCGAATTTTCTTGCCCGTTTGGCCCATGGCTTTGCCGATGACCTGCTCACCACGTTATGCCTGGCGAGCGAAGCTTCGCTGTTCGTGGCCCCCGCTATGAATCGGGTGATGTGGGCGCACGCGGCGACCCAGGCCAATGTAGCCCAGCTCAGGGCACGCGGTGTGGTTGTGCTAGGCCCGGATAGCGGGGATCAGGCCTGCGGCGAGACAGGCGCCGGCCGTATGCGTGAGCCGCTGGAATTAGCCAATGAATTGGCGGCACAGCTGCAAACGACCGGCTTATTGCAGGGCGAGCATGTCCTGATTACGGCCGGTCCAACCCGGGAAGCGATTGATCCGGTGCGCTTTCTCAGCAATCGCAGTTCTGGTCGCATGGGGTTTGCTGTGGCCGCAGCGGCAGCTAAAGCCGGGGCTCAGGTGACCCTGATCGCCGGCCCGGTGACTTTGCCGACGCCACCGGGCGTGGCGCGCATCGATGTGGAAAGCGCCCGCGACATGCAGGCAGCCGTGTTCGCGCACCTGACGGGCATAACAGTATTCATCGCTGTGGCGGCGGTGGCTGATTATGGTATGGCCTCCCCAAACGTCACTAAATTGAAGAAATCCGCCGCCACCCTGCAGCTTGAACTCGTCCGCAATCCCGATATTTTGGCCGAGGTTGCCGCTTTGGAGCGGCCGCCGTTCACCCTCGGCTTTGCTGCGGAAACCGAGCAAGTTGCCGAATACGCCCGAGCCAAGCTGCGGGATAAGGGTGTGGACATGATCTGTGCCAATCAGGTGGGTCCCGGCCGCGGTTTTGATTCCCCTGACAACCACCTCCACGTCTTTTGGCATGATGGCGAGCAAGTTTTGGGGCATGGCGCCAAAACTCACCTGGCCGAGCGTTTGGTTACACTTCTAGCCGAGCGCCTACGCAGCCAACGAAGCCTTTGAGGCTGTTATTAATTTTTGCAAAGTTCAGGGAGTCAAAAAGGCCAGCACCCCTTCTCCCGCAAGGGGAAGTTTGAGCGGCCGCCTGAGCGCGGCTGAGAATAACGAATTGCCCCTGACCCTGAACTGCTTTGGCGACGATAAAGCGACTCCCGATCAGTACGACACAGTACGAACCTTCCGCAAGGCCATCGCCTGAGACAATTTTTTATTATGCAGAAAACGTTACCGCGGCGATGAAGGTCAATTTATGGCACTGAAGAAATCACAGCTCTACAGCTCCCTCTGGCAGTCCTGTGACGAGCTGCGCGGCGGCATGGACGCCTCGCAGTACAAGGACTACGTCCTGACGCTGCTATTCATGAAGTACGTCAGCGACAAGCAGGATTCGCTGATCGAAGTGCCGGAGGGTGGCAGCTTCGCCGATATGGTCGCGCTCAAGGGCGACAAGGAGATCGGCGACAAGATCAA
>CAYFSA010000112.1:0-9446 GCA_964345605.1 uncultured Ectothiorhodospiraceae bacterium | reverse complement strand
TTGGCCGCTTTGCGACTGTTCCGCCTTGATGCGCTCATAGATTTCCTCTCGATGCACGGCGACATCTTTGGGTGCATTAATGCCGACGCGCACCTGATTCCCCTTGACACCTAGCACCGTCACAGTGACTTCGTCACCAATCATCAACGTCTCACCAACACGACGAGTCAAAATCAACATAACACTGCACTCCTTCAAGCGCTCAGATTACTCACGAGAGGCGGAGAACCAAATCCGTTGCGGTTCGATCCCTCGCCTGCCCAGTTTCCGGTCAATGCGGTGGCCGTCACCCCAGGGGTGGGCGGCCGAACCGTCGCTCCTCCGGCGACTTTTCCAGTTGAAAGGCGTCATGCACGGCCTGCACGGCGGCTTCCAGCTGTTCCTCATCGAGCACCACGGATACTTTGATCTCGGATGTGGAGATCATACGGATATTGATGCCCTGCTTGGCTAAGGCGTCGAACATCCCCGCTGCAATACCCGCATGCGAGCGCATGCCGACTCCCACCATGGATACTTTGCCGATCGTGTTATCCCCGGCGACCTCCCGCGCACCGAGCTCCGGCGCAAGCTGCTCGAGCAGCTGCAGCGCCTTGGTATAGTCATTGCGATGAACGGTGAAGGTAAAATCCGTACTGCGGCCGTCGGCGGCCACGTTCTGCACGATCATGTCGACTTCGATATGGGCCCCGGCGATCGGCGAGAGAATGCGCGAGGCGATACCCGGGCGGTCGGGCGCGCCGGTGACAGTCAATTGCGCTTCGTCGCGATTGAAAGCGATACCCGAGATCAGGGCCTCTTCCATGCTGGGTTCCTCGAAACTGATTAACGTCCCCGGGCCGTCCTCGAAAGTGGACAAAACCCGTAAGGGTACACTGTATTTGCCGGCGAATTCGACCGCGCGAATCTGCAATACCTTCGAACCGAGGCTGGCGAGTTCGAGCATTTCCTCGAAGGTGATGCGGTCTAAGCGCCGGGCCTTGGCGACCACCCGCGGATCGGTGGTGTACACCCCATCCACGTCGGTATAAATCTGGCATTCATCCGCGTCCAACGCCGCCGCCATGGCCACTGCCGTGGTGTCCGAGCCGCCGCGCCCGAGGGTGGTGATATTGCCGTACTCGTCCACTCCCTGGAAGCCGGCGATGACCACCACTTCACCACGGTCCAGGCAATGCTGCACCGCCTGGCAATCGATATCGCGGATGCGGGCTTTGTTATGCACGCTGTCGGTGACGATGCGCACCTGCGCGCCGGTATACGACACGGCTTTGCAGCCGCGCTTGTGCAGTGCCATGCTGAGCAGGGCAATGGTGACCTGCTCACCGGTCGCGAGCAGGACATCGAGCTCGCGGCCATCGGCCTGCGGATCGATACGCCGGGCCAGGCCCAGCAGGCGATCCGTTTCGCCGCTCATGGCCGAGACCACGACCGCCAGCCCATGCCCGGCTTGGCGCTGGGCGGCGATCTTCTCGGCTACCTGTTCGATGCGATCGACACTGCCGATAGAAGTGCCACCGTATTTCTGGACAATCAGGCCCATCCGACTTCCGTAAAATCTGCGTAGTAAAGCATAGAATACATTGCCTGGCCATGGATCGAAGGGATGATTTGCAAAATTTTTGTCATTTTTGTCACCCCCGCTTAAGATCCCATATCGTCAGCCCAGGCGCTCCCTGACCCACTCGGCCACGCTGGCCAGCGCGGGTTCGAGCTGGCTCGGGTCATTGCCGCCGGCCTGCGCCATGTCGGGCCGTCCGCCGCCCTTGCCGCCGACCTGCTGGGCCACGGCATTCACTAACTGTCCCGCCGGTAATTGCTCACAACGATCCTTGGTAACCCCAGCAACCAGACTGACTTTGGCGCCATTGACCGCCGCCAGCACGACGACCGCGGTGCCGAGCTTGTGCTTGAGCTGATCGGCGGTGTCGCGCAGGGATTTGGGATCAGCGCCTTCCAGGTGCGCCGCCAGCACCTTGACGCCGGCGACATCGACCGCCTGCGCCGTGAGATCGGTACCTGCCTGGGCAGCGAGTTTCTGCTTCAGGCGTTCGATTTCCTTTTCCAGACTGCGGTTGCGCTCGGCAAGCTGGGTTACCCGCGCGGCCACGTCGCCGCTGCCCTTGACCACCTCGGCAATGGCCTGTAACTGCCGTTCCTGCTCGCCGACCCATTGCAGGGCCCGGGCCCCGGTAATGGCCTCGATACGGCGCACACCGGCAGCGACGCCGCCTTCGCTGATGATCTTGAACAGGCCGATATCGCCGGCCCGCTGCACATGGGTGCCGCCGCAGAGTTCCTTGGAAAACTCGCCGAGGGTCATGACACGCACCTGCTCACCGTATTTTTCCCCGAACAGGGCCATGGCGCCGGCGTTCATGGCCTCGTCCATGCTCATCACGGCGGTGTCGGCAGGGGCGTTGGCGCGGATTTGTTCGTTCACTAATTGCTCGAGTTCGGCGACTTGGGTCATCGTCAGCGGTTCGAAATGGGAGAAATCAAAGCGTAGGCGCTCGTCGTCGACCAGCGAGCCCTTTTGCTGCACATGATTGCCGAGTACCTGCCGCAGGGCTGCATGCAACAGATGAGTGGCGGAGTGATTGTGAGCGATAGCGGCACGTCGGGCCTGGTCGACTCGGGCTTGCAGGCGCTGTCCCGGATGGATTGCGCCGCGGCTGACTTTGCCGATATGGGTATGGGCGCTGCCTTGCTTTTGGGTGTCCTCGACCAGGAAGTTGGCCTGGTCGTTTTGCAATGTCCCAGTATCGCCGACCTGGCCGCCGGATTCGGCATAGAAAGGGGTGCGATCCAGCACCACCACGCCGGCGGCCCCTGCACTGAGGGTTTCAACCGGGTTGCCGGCGCCATCGAATAGGGCGACGACCTCACCGCGATCCTGCAGGCCGTCATAGCCGGTGAACTCGCTGGCGCTGGCGACCTCGAGCTGCCCCTGATAATCGGCGCCGAAATGGCTTGCGGCCCGGGCCCGTTCACGCTGGGCTGCCATGGCGCGCTGAAAACCGACCTCGTCGACGGTCAGGCCCTGCTCGCGGGCGATGTCCGCGGTCAAGTCGGTGGGAAAGCCGTAAGTGTCATAGAGCTTGAATACGACCTCGCCCGGAATGACCGAGTCGGTCAGTTTTTGGATATCGTCGTGCAGGATTTTCAGGCCCTGCTCCAGGGTTTCGCGGAAGCGGGTTTCCTCGAGTTCCAGTACCTTGCTCACTTGGGTCTGGGCCTGGGTCAGCTCCGGGTAGGCGTCCCCCATCTCGGCAATCAGGGTCGGTACCAGGCGATAGAAAAACGGCTCCTGCAGGCCGAGCTGGTGGCCATGCCGCGCGGCCCGCCGGATAATGCGCCGCAGGACATAGCCGCGGCCATCGTTGGCGGGTAGTACGCCGTCGGTGATCAGAAAGGCACAGGAGCGGATATGGTCAGCAATGACCTTCAGGGACGGGCTCTCCAGGTCCTGCGTCCCGGTCAGCTCGGCCACGGCGGTGATCAGATTGCGGAACAGGTCGATATCGTAGTTGCTATGCACGCCCTGCATCACGGCCGCCAGGCGTTCCAGGCCCATACCGGTGTCGACTGAGGGCTTGGGCAGGGGGGCGAGATTACCCTGGCTGTCGCGATCGTATTGCATGAAGACCAGATTCCAGATCTCTACGTAGCGATCGCCATCGGCATCGGCACTGCCCGGTGGCCCGCCGGGGATGTCCGGGCCGTGGTCATAGAAGATCTCGCTGCATGGCCCGCAGGGACCGGTATCGCCCATGGACCAGAAATTGTCCTTGGCGTCGATTCGGCCGAAGCGCTCGGGGGCCACGCCGATCTCGTCGAGCCAGATGCCGGCAGCCTCGTCGTCTTCCTCATACACGGTGACCCACAGGCGCTCGGCCGGCAGGCCCAGGGTGTCCGTCAAAAATTCCCAGGCATAGTGGATCGCTTCGCGCTTGAAATAGTCGCCGAAGCTAAAATTGCCCAGCATTTCGAAGAAGGTATGGTGGCGGGCGGTATAGCCGACATTTTCCAGATCGTTATGCTTACCGCCGGCGCGCACGCAGCGCTGCGAGGTGGCGGCGCGCGTGTAGCCGCGCTGCTCCCGCCCTAAAAAGACTTCCTTGAACTGGACCATGCCGGCATTGGTGAACAGCAGCGTCGGGTCATTGGCGGGGACTAAGGGGCTGGAAGCCACCACCGTGTGGCCGCGCTGGCTGAAGAAATCGAGAAACGCACGGCGCAGGGCAGCGCTGCTGGAAGAATGGGGCTGTACTTGACTCATGGCGTTGATCGGTTCATGAAGAAGACGGATTTAGGTGGTAGTGACTGACAGAATATCGCTGATAATGCTCTGAGGGAAACCGCGACCGGCCAGATAGCGCTGGCGCTTGGCGCGCTCTTTCGTATCGGTGATCGGTGTCTCACCAAAGCGTTTGTGGTATTGGCGGCTGGCAAGCTCGGCCCAGTCCGCTTCGGCCTGTTCCAGGGCCGCCTGAATCTGCGCTTGGTCAAGGCCACGCTGACTCAATTCCGCCTGAATGCGCAGCGGGCCGAAGCCACTCGCTATGCGGGAGCGCACATAGGCCTCGGCATACCGCGTTGCCGACAACCAATCGGCCGACTCCAGCTCGTTTAGGGCTGCCGCGATGGCCTCGGCCGCAAAACCGCGCTGCTGCAATTTACGCTGCAACTCCTGCCGCGAGTGCTCGCGTCTGGCCAACAGTTTGAGGGCAGCGGTTTTGGGATCGCCGGGAGCAGCTGCTTTAGCCATCCTGATTAGCATTCGGGGCCGCGTCGTCGGGGGCGGATTGCGCCTGCGGCAGCAGTTTGGCGCGTAATTGCTGGTCGATCGCCGCAGCGATATCCGGGTGCTCGACCAGATATTGCCGGGCATTTTCCTTGCCCTGGCCGATCCGATCCTCGCCGTAGCTATACCAGGCGCCGGATTTTTTTACTAGGCCTTCTTTGACCCCGAGTTCGATCAGCTCACCCTCGCGGGAGATGCCAGTGCCGTAGAGAATCTCGAAATCGGCCTGGCGAAAGGGCGGTGCCATTTTGTTCTTGACCACCTTGACCCGGGTTTCGTTGCCGACGACCTCATCGCCTTTCTTGATCGAGCCGGTGCGGCGGATGTCCAGGCGCACCGAGGCGTAGAATTTCAAGGCATTGCCGCCGGTTGTGGTTTCAGGACTGCCAAACATTACCCCAATTTTCATGCGGATTTGGTTAATAAAGATCACCATGGTCCGCGAGCGTTGGATATTGGCGGTCAGCTTGCGCAGGGCCTGGGACATGAGACGAGCATGCAGGCCGACATGGGAGTCGCCCATATCGCCCTCGATCTCGGCCTTCGGGGTCAGTGCCGCTACCGAGTCGACCACCAGGATGTCGATGCCGCCCGAGCGCACCAGCGTATCAGCGATCTCCAAGGCCTGCTCGCCGGTATCCGGCTGCGAGACGAGGAGTTCGTCGACATCGACCCCCAGCTTGCCGGCATAGACCGGATCGAGGGCATGCTCGGCATCGACGAAGGCGGCGGTGCCGCCCTGTTTTTGGCATTCGGCAACGACTTGCAAGGCGATGGTCGTCTTGCCCGAGGATTCCGGCCCGAACACTTCGATAACCCGGCCACGCGGCAGACCGCCGACGCCCAGGGCGATATCCAGGGCCAGCGAGCCCGTGGAGACCACTGCGACATCGCGCACGGCACTGCCGTCACCCATGCGCATGATGGCCCCTTTGCCGAATTGTTTCTCGATCTGACCCAGTGCTGAATTCAGTGCCTTACTGCGATCGTCATCGCCTACTGGCATGATTGCGTGATCCTATGCTTGATTTGAAGGCAACGTTTGGCGGTATTGGCAGCATCCTCGTTTAGTTAGCGTTCCCCGCGGATGCTGTCGTCAATGGCGTTTTGGTAACCCCGGACAGCAGGGCGGCGGCATCGATCAGGGCGATGCCGTGCCCACCATGGCTGAATTCCGGCCAAATAAACGGGAGCTCGGGCAGGCGCGCGCGCAAGGCCGGGGCACTATTGCCCACTTCCAGCGCCAAAAGACCGCCGCCGGCAAGGTGGCGCGGTACCTGCGCGAGAATACGCACGGCGTAATCCAGGCCATCTTCGCCGCCGGCCAGGGCACCGGCCGGCTCATGACGGTACTCAGGAGGCAGTTGCGCCATGGCTTGGGCATCGACATAGGGCGGATTGCAAATGACGAGATCGTATACGCGCCCGCTTAGGGCGGTGAACAAATCCGATTGTACGACATCGATGCGCTCGTCCAGACCATGGCGCTCGACATTCCGACGAGCCACCTCCAGGGCATCTGGGTCGATATCCACCGCATCAACCTGGGCTTCGGGAAAGGCATAGGCACAGGCCACCGCGATGCAGCCGCTACCGGTGCCCAAATCCAGAATACGCGTGACTGCCGCTGCTTCAAGCCAGGGATTGAATTGTTGCTCGATCAATTCGGCCAGGGGCGAGCGCGGCACCAGCACGCGCTCATCGACATAAAACGACAGTCCTGCGAACCAGGCCTCGCCGGTCAGATAAGCAGCCGGCAGACGCTCATCGATCCGGCGCTGCAGCAGCGCCTCGACCGCAGCGGCCTCATCCGGTAACAGCCGCGCCCCGAGATAACTATCGTCCGGCAAAGCAGGGGCGAGATGCAGGGCATACAGCACCAGATAGGCCGCCTCGTCAAACGCATTATCGGTGCCATGACCGAAAGCGAGTCCAGCGGCGTTGAAGCGGCTGGCGCCCCAACGGATGAAATCTCGGATCGTCGATAGTGATTCAGTGGTTGCCTCGTTGGCCATGGCCCGACTCTGGTCGCTACTTTAAATGTATTACAACATGAGCCGCACCGGGTTAACCAGTGTTCCAAAGCCAGCAATGCCCCCTGGCCGCATAGGCGAGCGGGAATTGCAGCAGAAAAGGTCACTGGCCCGCGCACCTAATCCCCACCCGTCTGCGGTAAGCTGGCTATCCGCAAGTCAATCGACTGTTGCCGTCAGGGACGCGGCTGCCTCTGTCGCCGAGCCCTGCTGGCCGGCTCGGTCGTTCGCGAACCAGCCTTGAAGGAGAAACGCCTTGTCTGCTGTAGCCAATCACTGCCTGCAATGGGTTTGGGGGAATCGATCCGCCCATGACCTTGCCGTCATCCGCGCCGCGCTGCTGGCCGCCGGTGATGACGCGTTGTCGTCTACCACCGAGCCTCAGGCAATCCGATGCCGCCATGATAAAGTCTATACCAAGGAGGTTCTGCCGCTGCTTGAGGGCCTCCATCAACACAATACATTGCCACCCGCGTTCGAGGCGGTTGAGCTCACTACCGATCTGCCCCCGCGCCGGCTACGCGAGCGGCTCGTGCTGGCCTTGGCGAACAGCTTCGGTAGCAACGCCGCGGACGGCCGCGCCAGCAATACGGCCAAACGCTGTCTGGTCGATTTCTGTGCTGCCTGGGTGCAGGCCGAACGAACCGATACGCCGGACGTCAAGCGCTGCACTTACCTGGCCTTGGAGGCCCTGCTCGGCTATGCCGCCGGCTTAACCGGCAATCAGCCACTGGCGCCGGCCGATCTGCTAACGGGGTTTACCCAATGGGCCAAGAAAACCCGCCGCCAAGGGAGCTCACCGACCACCGGCCGCAAACACCAGCGTTATGCCGCCCAGGTCGCCGGGCCCGGCACCGGGCTCGCCCGGGTGCTGGCCGATGCCAATTTGGTGGATGAGCCCGTGCTCTGGCTGGCGGTATTTTCCAAGGCCGTGCATTTGCGCGAGTGGCGCGCCGAAAACGGCCACAGCCAGGACCCGGCCGCGCGCCGCGCCCTGTTGACGTCTTTGCAAGCCGCGCTGCAGGACGTCGAGCCGGGTGGCGACAGCACCTGGATCGCGTCGGTGCAGGCCGGCCTGCAAGCGTTTGCCGCCTATAGCGCCCAGCAGCCGCCTGAGGCCCTCGGCTGCCATAGCCAGGGGCGCCCGCCCAAAGCCGAGCAGGCCCTGCCGGTCTGGCAGCGCCAAACGGCTCAGCTGTGGGGCCGGCAATATCGGGATCGCGTGGTCGCGGCCTTTGAGCGCCATGCCCTGTCATCGACCGAGCGCTTGCTGGTGGCCGGGGTGTTATTGCTCCCCTTATCCTCCCCCACCGGCAAAGCCGGTCGCGGCACGCCCAGTCAAACACGCCTGACGCCCAGCTTTGCCGAGGTGGCCGGGTGCTTTGCCGCAGCCCTGACCACGCCGCAGCCGGTGCTGACGCCCGTCGCTACGGGCTTGGGCTTAACAGCCTATCGGCTGCGGCAAGTCGCGCCGAAGACCTCCCCCTGTGAGCAGGCCTTTGCCGAGTTATGGGCCAGTACCGCCATGCAAATGTCACAAATTGAATGAATTCGTTGCCAAGCTAAAACGCGTAACTTTGGGAGGGTCCCAACCATGACATTACTGCAACTGATCGACACCCATACACTCCAGCCTTCGCTCATTCGTCCCACCGTTTATTGCCTGGTCGGCGGCGCCACGCCGCCGGCCGCCGGCACCGGCTTCGATTGGGCCAGTGCCGACCCTCACGCGGCGTACTCAAGAGTGGCACGCGCGAGCGAGCTGTCGGCGCGCGATATCGCCCCTTATCAGCAAGCGTTACGAACGGAGGGGTTAGCCTTGGCCGTCATTCTGGGCGACGCCACAGCCGAGACAAACAGCGCGCTGCTAGAGCGGCCCGTGCCGGACGTCGCCCTGTATCGCCAGGACCAAAGCCCCGAGACCGTGGCCGCCATGCTCAGCTGGCCGGATTACGAGGTGTTGGAGCAATGGGAAGCCATTTGCGCCGATGAGTTACGCCCCTATCACCTGACCACACCGTTGGCGGATGACTGGGTAACGGCCTATGGCCAGGCCCTGCGGCAGTGGCTGGAGAGGCAAAACACACGCAGCTGGTGGTTGCCCGAGGCGCCTTTGAGCGAACTGGATTTTCTTGGCATCGATGCCGACTGCCTGGCCCAGGGCCGCCCCCTGCGCCAATTCCTGCGCGATTTCCCCTTTGCCTGGCTGGATTGGAACCGGCAGGCTGACGGCCGCTGGCTGCCGACCCCAGGCGGCGCCCTGCTGGAAATGCCGCCGCTCGTCTTGCGGGACGGCCGCCCATTCACCAGTCGTGCCTGGCTGGCGGCCTGTGCCTACACCAAGCCGCCCATCACACTCGATCTGGCCCCACGGATCGCCGATTACCTCGCCCACGCCGACCGAGGCGAATTCCCCCCGCACCGATATGACTGCCCGGAAACGGGCATAAGCGTCCACTACGTTGTCGATCGCGACCGCCGTCAGCTGCATTTGCAAGTGATCGCGACCGCTGACCACTGGGCCGAAGGCGAACGCCTGCCGCTGCGCTTCGCCGGCCGGCACCACCCCCGACAGACCCCGTATGAACTCATCTTCAGCGCCCATG
>CAYFSA010000111.1:0-9517 GCA_964345605.1 uncultured Ectothiorhodospiraceae bacterium | reverse complement strand
ATCCTGAGCGGTGGAATAAGCATTGGATTGGCAGGGTGAGGTCTATGAGTTGGGACTATAGTGCTAATTTATTAAAATACATAATAAGATGCTGTAAAAAAACAAAACATTGTTAGCGCTATTGCGTGAGTCATGCTTTCGCGTATGAGTTAAATTTAATATTTCTAAAAATAATTGGTTATCAGCCTTGGCTAGATGCGTTATGCTGATTATTTTGACGCCATTTTATAAAGATGTGGCCACTGGAAGTGTTGTCTATTTTTTAACCAATGAAAGACCACAAAGATCGTGGCAACAATATTGCACTAACATGAAGCGATCGATTTTGGTAATTATTTTCTATGGAATGATCCCTCTTGCTATCATTAATCTTTATGGGCAAGGCTGGCTTGAGGTGCCGCAGGGGTTAAATGTTTTTCCATTTTTAAGCGCCATTATATTGGCATTACTGGGCTTTGCATTTAGTATAGCGGGCTGGCGTGCCAGTATGGCAATGTTTGGTTTTCGAGTAGTAGCTAGTGAAGCAATTGCTGCTATGGGTCTATCCGTACCGGGGAAATATATCCCAGGCAAAATATGGACTATCGTTGGCCGAGCTTCATATAGTGCATTGAAACATAATTGGGCAGTATCGCAACTTTCTTATATTTCTTTTTATGCACAATTTATAAGTCTTTGGTTTGGCGCTGCACTCGGCTTGCTTGGCGTCGTATGGTTGGGCGGGCCGAGCGTTTGGGTTTTGGGCCTTGGGATCGCTTTAGTAGTGATGACCGGCTTGCTCTATAGTGCACCAGGCCAGCATTGGGTTTTTCGCCTGATAGCCCGTTTTTCCAAGAAAACAATAAAACTTCCTCAGCTGCAAGCCAATAAGTTACAGATAGCATTGTTTTATTATTTTATGACGTGGAGTTGCTGGATTGCAGGTTTTGCTCTGTTTGCCAATGCCTTTCCTGGCGTGAGCCTGAATCCAATCATCGGCTTGGGTTTTGCCTTGGCCGGGGTTATCGGTATTGTGACGTTAGTGGCACCGGGCGGCATTGGCACTCGGGAAGCCGTTTTAACCGCCTTTTTGTTGTTAGAAGGGAGCGTCGCGCCTGAGCAGGCAACCATGATAGCCATCGGTTCCCGGGTTTGGTTTTTGACTGGTGAGTTGGGGCTATTTGCTGCGGGGATAGTTGCGGATCGATTGTGGGTAAAACGGCAATCATAGCGTAGTGGGCTGCTTGCCTTCTCCATACTTGGATAAAACCTCTGGCGCATAGATACACAACCCACCACACCAGCAGAGAAAAACTTAAAGCAGCCATATTCCCCACCACCAGGCTGTCACAGGTCACGATCAGGCTAACTGGCCAGAGAAATTGCCGATCATGCCGGCCCGTTTAAGCAGAGTTTCCTGGCTGCCCCATCACGTCCTCATAAATCGACTCAACCGAAAGATCGAGATCGAGGCAATCGAGGTGGATATGGCCCTCGGTATGGGTTTCATGCGCCCAGTCCGTCTCGTGGCGTCGATACACTTCGACCTGCGGGCGCTCCTGGGCCACGAGGACGTATTCGCGCAGGCTGGACAGGCCGGCGGTGTAGGCGAACAACTTTTCGCGGCGATCGATGCGCTCAGTGCCTTCCGAGAGCACCTCGACGATCAAGCAGGGGCGCTCCCGGTGGTAGGTGGCGCGATCCTCAGGGTCGCAGGCAAGGACAAGGTCAGGGTAATAAAAGGCATCTTCCCCAGCCTGGCGAACATGGACCTTCATGTCATTGGTGAACAGCTGGCATTGCCGACGGCGCGCGGCCGGGGTTAAAGCAAATGCCAAGGCGTTGACGATCAGACCATGCCGGGCACTGGCCCCGGTCATGGCATAGACATGACCGCCAACGTATTCGTGCCGAGCTTCACCATCCTTTTCGCCTTCGAGATAGTCCGCCACACTGATGCGGTCATCAATAGCTGGCCGGTTCATCGGACATGCCTGTTTGGCCGAAGGTTAAATATCATGGCATAACGCAGCAGGAACTTGAAGTTCGTTCGGGCAAGGGACGTCATGGCGACCGTTCCTTGGGGTCGAGTCTGACCATGCTAAAGTGACTTTATCAAGATGCATTTGGGTGAATGGCTGACCAGGCAAAGACTGGGCAAGCCCCTACTATAGGCAGCTTTGGAATCGCACAGACAGCTTGCAGCCATACTGCTTGAATCACTCGCGTTCGGCCTCCTCACTCAAAAGCTGGCGTATCCGCTCGATTTCCTGCTCGTAGAAACCCCGTGTTTGCTTAAGCGAGCCGTCGGGCTGATCAGCCAGCACCGCTTCGGCATCGGCCAGGTGCCGCAGAGCTTGATCATAATACCCATGACTGGCAAGCAGGGCGACTTGCTGCATGCCTCTTTCTACATCGGTATGGCGCATCAAGGACAGACGAAAGGCTGTTAACGCATCCTGGGGCTGATCTTGTTTGAGAAACAGCAAGCCCCGCAAATAAGCAGCGAGGCGTTGGGCATGGCGCGAGCGCGAGTAATGGGGATTGGTCTCGAATGCCGATAAAATCGCGTGCATATCGGGAATCGACAATTGCCGGCTTTTTTCGGAGGCGACATATTCGGCAAGCCGTCTTAATCCCGCCAGGCTATCGGAATTGATGGCCCGATGGGCCACGGCCGTTTTCAGCGCCTCAATGTGTTGTTGCCGCAGTAGGTTAAAGCGTTCGAGATAAATGGCATACTGCAATGCCACGAACAGGCTCTCGTCGAGGCGGCTGTTGACGGCGCGCAGATGGTTCAGGGCCAATTCGGGGCGGCCTGCCTGGATCAGGGCCTGAGCAGCGCCGACCTGAGCACGGGCTGAGGTCGGGCTTTCCTGGGCCCAGAGCAGATACAGCTGGTTTGGCTTGCCCCAATTGGCCGCGCGCAGGGCGGTTATGCTGAGCAGGATGGCCAACAGCACAATGGTCAGACCCGGCATAATGCGCGGCATACGCCGATACAGCCAGAGCAGGCCGGCAGCGACCGGCAAAAACACAAATATCGAGGGCAGGTAATTGCGGTGCTCGAAGTACAATTCCAGGGAAATCGTCGTCGATTCCAGCAAATGCCCGGCGAAGAAAAACAGAATCGCCAGGCTCAGCAGGGGCATGCGTTGGCGCAGCCAGAAGGCCAGAGCGAACAAGCCGCCTAACAAGCCAATAGCGAGAAGCGTTTCGGGCGGGTTCAGCCAGCCGGCAGAAAGGGGATAGGCATCCGCGTACAGCCCGCGGCTGATAGGCGTGGGCAGGAACAGATGCTGCAGATACTCCGTGACGATGCGGGCTTCGGTGAGCAGGCGTTCGCCCAGGGTAAAACCCCGGTTGCTGATCACTTCGCCGGTATTCCGCCACAGAGGTCTGGCGAGATACCCCAGAATCGCCAGCGTCGGCAGTCCCAGCACGACCGTGCGCCAGAGATTCAGCCATCGGGGGGCCTTGCGACCGGCAAATACGGTCATCTCGATAACCAAGGCAAACACCGGCAGGAGCGCGCCGTTCTCTTTGCTGAAGGTAGCGGCCAGGGTGCCGAGCCCAATCGAGCCCGTCATCAATAGCAAGGTCCGCCATGGCGCGTGCTCGAGCTGGCTGCGGGCCGCCACATAGCCCAGCAGGCCGAGCAGCACGAACAAGGCGGACAGCTCGGTCATGCGCTGTACGACATAAAGCACGGTCGATACCTGCAGGGGATGAATCAGCCACAGGCCCGCCGTAAGCAAGGCAAGCCAAGCGGCTTCTCGGATGCGCGGGGCAGGCAAGTAAGCCCGCAGCAGGCGATAGGTCAGCCAAAACAGCAGCAGACCGTTGAGGATATGGAGCATCAGGTTGGTGTATTTAAAGCCCCAGGGATCGCTCGGCCAGGTATTGTCATTGATCAGGAAACTCAGCAGGGACAGGGGGCGGCCGGTCGGACCGGCAAAGCCGTTGAGCACGAAGAGTTTGAAGGATTCGAAATCATCGACGGCATTGTAGGCGCCCAAAGGTTCAAGATTGGGGAAGTCGTCGAATAAGAACGGACCGTTGAGGCCGGGCCAATAAAGCCACACTATAAAACCGGCGAGAGCGATCAACAGCACGAAGGCCCAGTTGTCTGAGGATTTCAGAATGTTCACGATAGTAGGTGCAGCGCTAGCGGGTTGGGGCTAATTGCAGCGGCTGAGAGCTCAGAGACATGTGCCTGAGTCGCTCGATGGTATCACTCAGATGCCCCCAGCGGTCTTGGCGGGACAACTGATCCAGCTGTTGCCGGGCCTGCGCATTCTGTCCGGCGACTAACAAATAGTTAATAAGGTCAATTCGGGCATTGACATTGCCCGGTTCCAGCTTCACAGCCAGCCGAGCCTGCGCCACGGCTTTGGCATACGCTTTTTGTTCTGTGGCCAAGTAACGTGCATAGTCGCGTCTTACCCGGCTGGCGCCGCCAGCACCCAAATCAGGGTGGATGCCGTTTCTGAGATAGCCGGCTTGTTCATTTTCGTTGTTGTCATTTTGACTCAAATCGGGATTATCTAGAGCCGCTAAAAACAAATTTTGAAACGTGTGGTGTTCAATGGCACATTGTTTTTTGATCACACAGCTCGTTAATTCATGCAGTCCATTCAGGCTGTTCTCGTCGAGCTGTCCCATACGCAGTCGTTGTTCAAGCTCATTCAGGAGCGAATCAATGTTCGGTAAATCGTACCGATAAGCCATCATTAACCACGCATAAAAGGCATTGGGCGAGGTGGGTTCGAGTTGGGCTGCCCTGGCAAAATGCTGCTCGGCTTGGGCAATAAGCTTCTGTTGCTGCGCAGCGGTCTGGTTGCGAGCGGCCAAGCGATTGTAAATATCACCTGCAATAATGTTCGCCCTGGGCGAGTTGGTTTGCTGTTGCAAGCCGGCCAATTGAGCCTGGAGGTCGTCTGACCAACGGTAGGCTCTCACATGAGTGGAGAGAGCCAAAACACCGATCAACGCCGCCACGATTCCCATTTGCAGGGCCGGCTTGACGTTCAAGTTTCGCAATAGCTGCTGTCCCAGCATGACTGCCGCTAGCAAAACCCCGAAGCCGGGCAAATAATTGCGATGCTCATAGACCAGCTCCAAAGGCAAAACCGTGGATTCCAATAAATGCCCGCCAAGGAACCAGAACAGACCGAATGCGAGCCAGGGGTATGTTTTGCGCAATCGCCAGCCAATCGCTACCAGTGCACTCCAGAAGCCGATGGCCAAGACAGTGGTCCATGGGGAAAAAAGCCCCGTCGAGACAGGAAAACCATCATGGAACAGCGACATTTGCCCGATGTCCGGGGCCAGTAGCATATAGAGATACCAGGCCAGCACACGGAATTCGGTCAGGAATCGTTCGTCTATCGTGAAAGGAATGGCATAATCGAAAAACCGCTCGGGGTCTGTAAGCATATAGCCAAAGACCAGGAAAAAAGCGATTGCTAAGGAAACGTATACGAACCCGCGTGCAACAACTGAATCACGAGGATGGCGAGCTTCCCACCGAAACACGAACCCTTCGATGACCAGCAAATACACCGGCAGGAGAACGGCATTTTCTTTGCTCAGTATTCCCAATAGCCCAAAGAAAGTAATAGCAATAATCGTTCTTGGCCAGCGCCCGGAACGGTTGCTTTGCCGATACCGCTCCCAGGAATAGACCAGGATCGCACTGATCGTGAACAACGCAGATAGGGCGTTCATGCGTTGAATCAGATAGGCTACCGAGGTTAAATTGAACGGGTGAATTAACCAGACTATAGCCACAATCGCGGCTAACAGAACAACACGGCGTTCGGAAAATGATGAGCGATACCAACGGGTTATCCACAATCGAGCGGTTAAAAACAGTAGCAGGCCGGTTGTTGCATGAATGAGCAGGTTAACAACCCGAGAAAAAGCGGGCTCTAATCCATGCCACCATGCCTCTAGCCCGAAGGTGGCCATGGCAATGGGTCGCCAATGCAGCTCATAACGGCTGCTCATAACGGCCAGCCATTCCTGGATGGGATGTGTGCTGCCTTGGAGTGAGATGAGTGGATAAAGGTGAGCCCAATCATCTAGGATTAATGAACCCGTAAATATTGGCCAAGAAGTCGCTAACAGGACAAGAAGAACAGATATTATAGCAACAAAAAATATACCAATTGACCCGAGCTGAGCCATTACACTGAACCCTGAATTGGCAAAAGAAAAGCCGGATAATTAAATCCGGCTTTAAATTATCAGGATAATTTAAACTATTTTTAACGGCAGTTTGCTGGCAGATACTTAACTTGGTTGCTAGGCAGATCTGTGGTGCAGGCCCAATCAACATTACTGGTACTAGTGATTGGACTCAATACAACTGCGTTAGCACCGTCTGCAATGCCCCCACCGATAGCCGAACCATTAACTGTGACTTTGATTAAGTCATTTCTCCATAGAACGGAATTAACATATTTACTGCCGATGTTCGGATTCCAGCCACCCTGATCTGCATTTGCAGGCATATCGTTCATAGTCTGATAAAATTCCGAAACACCGGTTTTCGCTGGTGATGCAGCATTTACTGCTTCCGACATCTTAGCGCGAACGGTGTAATCTTGATAAGCCGGAATAGCAATGGCCGCCAAAATGCCGATGATCGCAACGACGATCATCAGCTCGATCAAGGTAAAACCTTGCTGTTTTTGCATAGTTTCTCTCTCCTCAAATGGGCACTTGCGAGTTGCATGGATTAGGGGGACTCCCCTAATCTTTAGTTAAGCAGATAATATGCCATCAAACAAGCGCCACACAGAGCGCCGGATCTTCCGAATATAGACTTCCTTTTCCTCATGGCCACATGACAGTAAATGACATATTCTGACATTCGTTGATGCAGCTCCAAGTACGAATTCCAGGCAAGCCCTTACCATATTTGCCAAAGACTGTATTCCTGCGTTGCCAGAATCTCTTCAGCATTGGCCATCTCCGTCTTATGATAAAAATACATCTGATGAAAGACGGATTGCGCGAGGCTTTGACTGGTTAATGCCCCGTAGCGCTTGTCGATGGCAATATCAAGCTGATAATCCTTGAGATTTCTATAAACCCGCTGACCGAACTCAGCAGAGGGGAGCCGCTCAAAGATGCGATCTAGCACTTTATGGCCGGCTTCCGTTTCCGTCAGCGCTGCTAAAGACAAAGAGACGACTTTTTCATCCGTTTTCAGCAAATCCAAATCCTCAAGCATTGGTTTAGCGTCTTTGCCGTCGATATAGAGGTAATCGAGCACGGGGCGCCGAGGAAGTCCCGCAGTCCAGTTGCCGAAAATTCGTTGATAATGAATGGCAAACAGATTACGCGCGGACAGGAATAGATACACAGGTCGCGACAGCTCGGGAAAGAAAAAAGCCTTGATGTCACCATTCGGCAATGCTTCTGCCAGGTCGGTACGGCTCAAGGGATAATCATCCAATACTGATTCAATCTCGCCCCGGCTCAATACCGCCTTGAGAAAAGCGAAACCCTTCTCATCATCATGATCAAATAATGTATAGACGGTCTTGGGACCCTGCATGCCATGGGCGGCAATAAAACGTGTGAAATTGGCGGCGAGCTGGTGGTCGGTGGTGTAGAGTGGCAAATTGATATAGACGGTCCGCTCACCCCGGTGTAGCGAGCCGTCGCCGAAGGTGCTGCGCTCTGCCCAGTAATGAATGGGATAGCCCAGCGTCCATTCGGACCAGATAATGCTCTCGGGCGGTGTGACCTCCTGTACCTCATCCAGCCCTTTCACAAGGCTAGGCGGCATGGAGGGCCAGACAACACGTTTGATCAGCATCTGATAGGCAGGGAATAACAATGCCCCAGCTACTAAAAGCACTGCGAAAAGGCTAGCTTGGTTTGAGACGCGTTGCATTTGGTTCCAGAGGAACCCGCAGCTGATACCGAAACCTAGCGCAAGCAGGATGGAGAGAAAAAGCTCGAAGCGAATGGCGGATAAGGTTAAGGCACTGAGTATAAACAGAGGCAGCAATAAGGCCAAAGGGCGAGGTTGTTTGATAAGCGCGACTAACCAGCCGATCGCGGAGACAACAAATAGCGGAGTCCAATAAGTCCCCCAGTTAATGATCTCTTGCAGGGATGGCGTACGTTGTTCGGAAACGCTGAATGCATGTCCTGGCCAGAAATCGGGCGTGTCTTCCAAAAAGATATAATAAATGTCTTCAAAAACTCTCTCGAAAAGCCATCCAATTTCTTTGCCGCTCCATAGATATGCCAAAACTCCCAATAGCATTCCTGACATGACGATAATTAACCTGTGCTTGAGCGCTAAATCCTTAGCTATAAGACTCATTAAAACGAGACTAAGAAAAAAAAGCGGCATGATGGCATGTTCAGCATTGTCCCACCACCACATCAGAATGAGAAAACTGCCCCCCATCAAAGCGAAGCCCCAATAACGTTTCATCTGCGCAAACATCAAACTGCCCAACACGATGCTTGCCATCAGGGTTGCATTAAGGATGTCCGTATCCAGGCTGCCCAAATTGGTCTTTGCGGCATAATACGGGATCAGCATACTGGCGGTAGCCGCCGTCAATCCGGCCGGGTCTCCGCCAAAATATCTGCCGAGAAAAAAAACAGGGATTGCCAGCAAGACCCCTAGCAAAGGTGGCAGCAGCACACCGACCCATTCCAGTGATACAGAAAACGTATTTGCTGTCTTGGCCATTATCAGCGACAGCAGCGGCGGCCTGGCCGATTGCTCAACCCCATGAGGCGCATTACGCTTGAGATCAAGGGTGGAATACGTGCCTTCCATCAGATCGCGGGCAAGGGACAAGTAATAATAGCCATCAACGGTAGTTAGCAATGGCTTGTCGTCATAGAAAGCCTTGTCCTCCTGCACCGACCAGGCATGCAAATCGTTCAGGCGAACAAAGAGACCGAGCAAAATAATACCGGCCAGAGTCAGGTAAACCCAAAATTGTTGCCGGTTTGCGGGGATGGTCGAGGTCATTCAAGGCTCCGAGAATAAATTCAATTCACTGAATAGCTTTTTTGTTGGTTAAACTAAAATCTTTTCTCACCAGATATGCCGGTGGATTACACCGACTCAAGGTTTGGCGCATAGAAAAAGGGGAATATCATCTCATTAAGACGAGGAGATGATTATCCTGCATGCCCCGGAATTGTACCCCGGCAGGAAGCTGGCAAATACCGATCCGGTAATTTCCAGCTCGTATTACCAGCGCCCGTATGCCCTCGGCAAACCCAATCGATTCCACCATCAAGCGCGCTGACGGGCGGGGGAATAAGCCATAGAATGCGCCCCTCTAGCTCCCCGGCTTCGGCGCCGAACCATATTTCTATGGCATGACGACCATTTGACCAGTTGATCCGTGTGACCACATCAGAAGCATCACCTGTATAGTAATCCTTATCCGTCGGGAATGCGCCTTTGGCTGTTACATGTTCGTAGATCCTGCCTTTATAAGCCCCCCCAAGCTGCAGCCCCTCGGCCACGCGGGTGCGAATGATG
>CAYFSA010000110.1:4164-9530 GCA_964345605.1 uncultured Ectothiorhodospiraceae bacterium | reverse complement strand
ACCCCATAAAGTCACCGTAGTCGGGTTAGCGCAACATAACCCGACACAAAACCCCTCAATTCAGGAAGCCTTATCTTTGAGCGCCGCACTCAACGCATCGGCCATGACACTGTTCGCCTGCTCGGACGGCTTCGCCGCCTGGGTTTGTCCGTTTCGCCCGGCATTGCCCGCGCGTTCACCCTTGTTCTTGCTATTTTGGGTACGCGTTGCCCGGGGCTGGTGCTCAGCCGGCTTGCCAGCGGCCGGCTCGTCCAGGCGCATGCTCAGGCTGATACGCTTGCGTTCGACATCGACTTCCAGCACCTTGACCCGCACTAGATCGCCGGGTTTGACCACGCTATGCGGGTCCTTGATGTAGCGCTCGGCGAGTTGCGAGATATGCACCAACCCGTCCTGATGCACACCGATATCGACAAAGGCACCGAAATTGGTGACATTGGTCACCACGCCCTCCAATTGCATGCTTTCTGCCAGATCGGTGAGGCGCTCGACGCCCTCGCGGAAGGTCACCGTACGAAACGCCGGCCGGGGATCGCGGCCGGGCTTTTCCAATTCGCTCAGGATATCGGTCACGGTGGGCAAACCGAAGGCCTCATCCGTAAAGCTTGCCGGCGCCAGTTTGCGCAGCACGGCCTGATTGCCGATCAGGCTTGCCACCGGACATGCCGTTTGCTGCACGATCCGCTCGACCACCGGATAGGCTTCGGGATGCACGGCCGAGGCATCCAGGGGATTGTCGCCGTCGCGAATCCGCAAAAATCCCGCGCACTGCTCGAAGGCCTTGGCGCCTAGGCGGGACACTTTCAGCAACTGGCGCCGATTCGTGAAAGCTCCATGGCTATCCCGGTGCGTCACGATATTGTGGGCCAGGGAGTTCGACAATCCCGCCACCCGGGCCAACAAGGCCGGCGAGGCCAGGTTGATATCCACGCCGACCGCGTTCACGCAGTCCTCGACCACGCCATCGAGGGTGCGCGCCAGGCGGGTTTGGTTGACATCATGCTGATATTGGCCGACGCCGATGGCCTTGGGATCGATCTTGACCAATTCCGCCAGAGGGTCCTGCAGGCGCCGCGCAATCGACACGGCGCCGCGCAGCGAGACATCCAGCTCGGGCAATTCCTCGCTGGCCAGGGCGGAGGCCGAGTACACCGAGGCCCCGGCTTCCGAAACCATAACGGTCTGCAATTGCAGGGCCGGCTGGACCTTCGCCAGCTCGCGGGCCAGGCGCTCGGTGTCACGGGCGGCGGTGCCATTGCCGATGGCAATCAGCCGCACATCGTGCTTCGCCACCAATGCCCCCAAGGTTGCCAGGCTCCCCTGCCAATCCGCACGCGGCGGATGCGGATAAATCGTGGCGGTATCGCAGACCCGGCCGGTGGTGTCGACCACCGCGACTTTCACCCCGGTGCGCAGGCCGGGGTCCAGCCCGATCACGGCCCGGGTGCCGCCGGGGGCCGCCAGCAGGAGATCGCGCAGATTGCGGGCGAAGACATCAGTGGCCTCGGCTTCGGCCTGTTCCCGGAGCTGATTTAGCAAATCCGTCTCCAGCCGGCCATGCAGCTTGATCTGCCAGGTCCAGCGCACGGTCTCGCTCAGCCAGTCATCGGCGGCCCGCCCCGCAGCGGCCACGCCGACATGCCGGGCGATCATGCCGAGCGCCGGGTGCGGGGCGTCCTCGGCCGCGGGCAAATCCAGCTTGAGCTGCAGCACGCCGGTATTGCGGCCCCGGAACAGGGCCAGGGCCCGATGCGAGGGAATCGTTTTGATGGTTTGCTCGAAATCGAAATAGTCGCTGAACTTAGCGGCCATCTCGCCCGCCTCGGGCGCACGGCAGGCAGTGACCACGCCTTGGTCCCAGAGGCGTTCACGCAGACTGGCGGTCAATTCGGCATCCTCGGCGAACTGCTCCATCAGAATATGGCGCGCCCCGGTCAGCACCGCTTTGGCATCGGCGAATCCCTGCTCGGCATTGACATAGGCCGCGGCCAGCGTTTCCGGCATCTGGGCAGACTCAACCAACAGTGCCTCCGCCAGCGGGGCAAGCCCGGCCTCGCGAGCAATCTGAGCCTTGGTGCGGCGTTTGGGTTTATAGGGCAAATACAGATCTTCCAGGCGCGTCTTGGTGGTTGCCGTTTGAATCTGCGCCTCCAACTCTGCGGTTAGCTTGCCCTGGTCGCGGATACTGTTCAGGATCGTCTCACGCCGGCTCGCCAGGTCCCGCAAATAGCCCAGGCGCTCCTCCAGCAAGCGCAGTTGCTGATCATCAAGGCCGCCGGTCACTTCCTTACGATAACGCGCTACGAACGGCACGGTCGCGCCTTCATCCAATAAGGCAATCGCTGCCGCAACCTGGGGTTCGCGCACCGCCAGTTCGGCAGCGATGACATGTGAGATGGATTGCATGAACAAGCTCCTGAATCAACAATGACAAAAATACTTGAATCGTCCCCCACGCTTTGGCACATTCAAGCTGGTCAAACACGCGACAGAATCAATCGCTGCTGCGGACCCGCACCCCACCGCTAAACGTAACCGCGAGGCAGCAGGCCCACGGCCAGGAATCAGCATGCCTGAATTGTATACCGAGATCGAGCGACTCCGCCCCGGCGTCTTTATCAGCCTGGATCTGCACTGGCTGGAACATCCTTTTCTCACCAATAGCTTCAAGATCCGCAACGCCAAGCAATTGGCTGCTTTGAAAGCGCTCGGTCTATCCCAGATCAAATACGATCCGCAACGCAGCGATCTCCTGCCGCTGGAAGACCTCGCCGAACCCGCCGAGCAGGAAGCCGTTGCCAGCAGTGAGGCGGCCGTTGTCGATGCCAGCACGCAATTATGGGAAGAAAAGCGCGCCCGCATCCAACGCCTCAAGCACCGGCGCCAACAGGTTCATCGCTGCGAGAACGAGTACCGCCAATCGGTCGGCCTGGTCAAACAAGTCATGCAGAATCTACTCGCCAGCTCGGAACTGGCCGAACAAGCCACCGATACCCTGGTGCAGAACATGGTCAGTCAGCTCATCCAGAACCGGGATGTCGCAGTGCACTTGGTCAACTACAAAAACGACAGCGAAAGCGCCTATTATCATGTTATGAACGTGGCCGTGCTTGCCGCCCTGCTGGGTAAGGCCTTGGGCCTGGATGCCGAGCGGCTGGCACTGCTCACCAAAGGGGCCTTGTTCCATGACATCGGCAAAAACCGCATCCCCGGCAAAGTCCTGCGCAAAACCGACCCCTGGACTCCCGCCGAGCGCCAACTCTATGAAATGCATCCGAGCTACGGCGTCAACGCTGCCAAAAACATGGGTTACTTGCCTAAAGAAGTCATGGTCATCATTGCTCAGCATCATGAATGTTGGGACGGCAGTGGCTTCCCGCATGGCCTCAAAGGGCCGGCCATCTCCGAGCTGGCCGATATCGTACATATCACCGACACCTACGAGCGTCTGTGTAATCCCATTGACCCGACCAAGGCCCTCACCCCTTATGCAGCCGTCGCGCGCATGTTCAGCCAGCAGCGCGAGAAATTTCGCAGCCGCCATCTGCAGCTTTTTGTCAGCTTGATGGGGGTATTTCCGCCCGGCACGCTGGTGCGCCTGACCGGCGACCGAATCGGCATGGTCATCTCCATCAACCGGGAGAGCTTGCTGCGGCCCAACGTCATGGTTTACAACGAAACCATTCCCAAACAGGAAGCCCTGATCCTCGATCTGACCGAGGAAACCGAGCTGGAAATCCTGGAAACCCTTAAGCCCGCCACCTTATCCAAAGCGGTGTTCGAATACCTGGACCCGACGGCACAAGTCAATTATTACTTCTCGCAAACCCAGAAAAGACAACAGAGTTAGGCCGGTGCGCTGCGACCGTTTTTTGGCACAGACGGCCGGCTTCTCGCGCAAGGCAGCTCGCCAAGCATTGCGGGCTGGGCGCGTCACCATGAATGGCCAACAACTAACCGATCCGGCTATCCCCATTGACGCCACGATGCAGCTCAGCTTGGATGGTGAGTCGCTGGCCTGGCCGGCGCCTCGCTATCTGATGCTGCACAAGCCCGCCGGCTACGTCTGCTCCCATGAAGATGACGGCTATCCCAGCATTCTGCGGCTGCTGCCCGCAGCCTTCGGGTCGACATTGCATTTCGCCGGCCGCCTGGACGCCGATACCACTGGCTTGCTGTTACTGACTGATGACGGGCAATGGTCCCATCGGCTTATCTCGCCCAAGCATAGGGTATGCAAGCTTTATCGCGTCCAAATTGACCAGCCCCTTAGCGAGACGAGCCTGACGCAGTTACGCCAAGGCCTATTGCTGAAAGGCGAGAAACGCCCTACCGCCCCCGCCACGGTCGCAGTCGACAGGGCAACCGAGATAAGACTCGGCATCACCGAGGGCCGTTATCATCAGGTCAAACGCATGCTGGCCGCGCTCGGCTATCGCGTAATCGCTTTGCACCGCGAAGCGATTGGGGGGGTATGCCTGGATGTGGCCGAGGCAGGCTATCGTGAACTCACAGCCACCGAGGTAACGCATTCGGTTTTCGCGCAACCTGTCTAACGGGTCAAGGTAAACCTGTTGAGCCAATAGAATGCGGCGCCTGGCCGAGTCCATGACAAGAATAAAACAAAAAGGTCGCCTGCGGCTCGCTGTCGTGACAACCGCCAAATACTTTGTGCCCCGCTTGCTGGGGCCTTTTTGCTCAGCGTATCCGGGGATTGAGGTAACCATGGAGGTGATCAACCGGGACCGTCTGCTCGAGCGACTCGCTCGTAACGCGGATGATCTCTATGTAATGGGTCTGCCGCCCGAGGGCTGGGATATCGAGAGCAACCAGGTGGTCGACAGCACTCCAACAAGCAGCTGACGCAGAACAGCGTGGATTTTAACCAGTCTATTATCACAATACGAAGCGTAGTATGCTGGCCATAATCACCTGTAAATCCTTCTCTTTCGAGCCAAAATCCATCGTGAGCTGAGCTATGGCCCTGGAAACCCAAGACATCGAATATATCAAAGCCCATCTGGGCGAATGGTTGGCCGAACAGTCATTAGGTAAACCGCCGGCCGTCTACGAAGTCGAACTGCGTGAGCGCATGGTACGCGTCGAAGAAGAACTCAAGCACCAGCGCGAACTCATGCGTGAGGGTTTCAACCAGATCGACCAGCGCTTCGAGGCTATGCAAGTCAATTTCGATAAACGCTTCGAAGCCATGCAAGCCAATTTCGACAAACGCTTCGAGCAAATTGATCAACGCTTTGAAGCCATGCAAGCCAATTTCGACAAACGCTTCGAGCAAATTGATCAACGCTTCGAAGCCATGCAAGCCAATTTCGACAAACGCTTCGAGCAAATTGATCAACGCTTTG
>CAYFSA010000110.1:0-4064 GCA_964345605.1 uncultured Ectothiorhodospiraceae bacterium | reverse complement strand
TTGAAGCCATGCAAGCCAATTTCGACAAACGCTTCGAGCAAATTGATCAACGCTTTGAAGCCATGCAAGCCAATTTCGACAAACGCTTCGAGCAAATTGATCAACGCTTCGAAGCCATGCAAGCCAATTTCGACAAACATTTCGAGCAAATTGACAAGCGTTTTGAGCAAATTGACAAGCGTTTTGAGCAGCACGATCAACGCTTCGAGCAACAAGACAAGCGCTTTGAAGCCATGCAGCAAGACATTCGCGAACTGCAACGGCGCATGGACCGCTTCATGATCTGGTCGTTCGGCACCACCATCGGCGTTGGGGGTGTTGTCATCGGGGTGCTCAAGGTCTGGCTCTGATTACATGTGGAGCCCGAATCTGCGCGCAAGACCGAAACCGCGAGTGCCTAGGGTGACTGTCTACTATCATCGGGGTGATTTCCCGCCCGAATCGCTGAACTGGATGGACCTGATCCCGCTCCTCGGGCCAGCGTCCGGGGCTGTGGCGCGCTATGACGGGACTCTGAGCGCGATCCCGAACGCCTCGCTGTTGCTCGCTGTTGCTCGCCGCTGACCACTCAGGAGGCCGTGCTGTCGTCCCGGATCGAGGGTACTCAGGCAACCATGGGCGAGGTGCTGGAGTACGAGGTCGGCGGCGGACTGCGCTGGCCGAATCTGCGCGCGCAGCTGGACATCGAATCCAGCCGGGACATCCTCTTGGCGCTGTTAACGCCTAGCAAACGGCAGATCGAGCACCTTAAGGGCAATGACGCCTGGGTCGGTGAGGCACGGGAGCTACCCAATATGGCGATACCGGACAGAACTGTAATCACAACGACCGCTTGAGCATCTGCTGCTTGAGCCGGCCGATGGCCTCGGTCGGATTGAGGGCCTTGGGACAAACCTCAGCGCAGTTCATGATGGAGTGGCAGCGGAACAGCTTATAGGCGTCGTCAATCTGGGCCAGGCGGTGCTCGGCGGCCTGGTCGCGGCTGTCAAGCACGAAGCGGGCGGCCTGCAGCAGGGCCGCCGGGCCGAGAAAGCGCTGCGGATTCCACCAGTAGGAGGGGCAGGCCGCCGAGCAGCAGCCGCACAGGATGCACTCGTACAGGCCATCCAGCTCGGCGCGCTCGGCTGGGGTCTGAGTGATTTCCAGCTCCGGCATGGGCTCCTCGCGTACCAGCCAGGGCTCGACCGCCCGGTATTGCTTGAGGAAATTGCCCATGTCCACCACTAGATCACGGATGATGGGCATACCCGGCAGGGAGCGCACGGTGATCGGCTGCTTGAGTTCGGCCACCACGGTGGTGCAGGCCAGGCCGTTGCGACCGTTAATGTTCAGCCCGTCCGAGCCGCACACCCCTTCGCCGCAGGAATGCCGAAAGGTCAGGGTCGCGTCCTGCTCCTTCAACTGCTTGAGGGCGTCGAGGAGCATCATCCCCGGTGGAATCTCGGCATCGTCGAGCTCGAAGGCCTGCAGATAAGGCCGCCGATCCTGCTCCGGATAATAGCGCTGGATGAGAAACCGCATCAGTACACCCTCTCTTTCGGCGGAAAGCTGGTCACGGTCAGGGGCTTGGTCCGCACGGGCTTGTAGTCGACCTGGTGATCGGCGAAATAATACAGGCTGTGCTTCAGCCAAGCCTGATCGTCCCGATCGGGATAATCGATCCGGGAATGTGCCCCACGGCTTTCCTGCCGGGCCAGGGCCGAGTGCACCGTCGCCAGCCCGCAGGCCAGCAGGTTCTCGAGCTCCAGGGCCGCGACCCGGGCGGTATTGAAGATACTGCTCTGATCGCTTAAGGCCGCCTGCTGAAAGCGTTCGGCAAGCTCCTTGACCTTCTCGACCCCGGCCTGCATCACCGCTTGATCGCGATATACCCCGCAATGCTGTTCCATTACCCAGGCCAATTCCCGCCGCAGATCCTCGACCCGCTCGCCCTCAGTGCGCTGCGACCAGCCGTTAAATCGCGCCAGCGAGCGCTCGACGCTGGTCTCGTGCAGGCGCCGGTGGTAGGGGTTCTCCTGCAGATAGTCGGCCATTTGCTCGGAAGCGACCCGGCCGAAGACCAGGATATCGAGCACTGAATTGCCGCCTAAGCGATTCGCCCCATGCACCGAGGCACAGGCGCATTCACCGGCGGCGTACAACCCCGGCACCGGTTCTTCCGCGGTATCCTTGCTCGGCGCCACCACCTGGGCATACAAGTCAGTGGGGATACCGCCCATGGCATAGTGGGCCGTGGGGTAGACCGGGATCGGCTCTTGCACTGGATCGATGCCGGCGAAGGTAATGCTGCTCTGGCGGATGCCGGGCAGGCGCGCGGCAATCTTGGCCTCGCCGAGATGATCGAGCTTGAGCAGGACATGATCGGCCTGCGGCCCGCAGCCACGCCCCGCGCGGACTTCGGTGGCGATTGCCCGGCTGACTACGTCGCGGCTGGCCAAATCCTTGGCCTGCGGGGCATAGCGGGGCATGAAGCGCTCGCCCGCGGCATTGATCAGGTAGCCGCCCTCGCCGCGCACGCCCTCGGTGATCAGCATCCCCTGACCGGCGATGCCGGTGGGATGGAACTGGAAGAACTCCATGTCCTGCAGGGGGATACCGGCCCGCGCCACGATTCCCAGGCCATCGCCGGTGCTGCTCGCGGCGTTGCTGTTGGTGCGAAACAGCTGGCCATAACCGCCGGTGGCAATCAAGGTCACCCGGGCACGGATCACCAGCGCCTCACCGGTCTCGATACAGTAGACTACCGCGCCTTGATTGACGCCCTCGTCGTCGCGGATCAGGTCCAGGGCGAAGTATTCATCGAAGAACTGCGTCTTGGCGCGTAGATTCTGCTGATACAGGGTATGCAGGATGGCGTGGCCGGTGCGATCGGCCGCGGCACAGGTTCGGGCTGCCTGGTCGCCGCCGAACTGCTGGCTCTGGCCGCCGAAGGCACGCTGATAGATATTACCGTTGTCCAGCCGCGAGAACGGCACGCCGTAATGCTCCAGCTCGTAGACTAGTTCCGGCGCCCGCCGGCACATATACTCGATGGCATCCTGATCGCCTAAGTAATCGCTGCCCTTGACCGTATCGAACATATGCCAATGCCAGTCGTCCGGCAGGACATTGCCCAGCGATGCATTGATCCCGCCCTGCGCGGCGACCGTGTGTGAGCGCGTCGGGAAGACCTTGGACACCACTGCTACGCTGGCATCCGCCTGCGCCAGGCGCAGCGCCGCGCTTAATCCAGCCCCGCCGGCGCCGATGATCAGGGCATCGAAATTGCGAATCGGAGTATTCATAGCATGACCGCCATCAGCAGCACTTTCAGAGCCCATAAGCCGCAAGCGAGCAGGCCCACGCCCATGGCGGCGAGGACAGCAAAGCGCAGCGGCAGGGGTTTGACATAATCGAGAATGACATCGCGCATGCCGATCCAGGCATGCAGCAGCAGAGCTAGAAAGGCCAGACCGGTCGCCAGCCACAGCCAGGTGTGAGTGAGCAGCGCCTGCCATTGGGGATAATCCAGGGGCCAGCCGGCCCACCATAAAACCAGGCCGAAGCCGAGCAGATAAAGTCCCAGATAAAGCGCCGACAAGCGCTGCATGAGCCAGGCCTGCTGGCCGCTGAGTAAGCCTTTTACCACCATAGCGCGACACTCACAACAAGCGCCAGAAGCACGCCCAGCCAGGCCACCGCGTAGGCGCTGCGGCGGGCGGTTGGCAGCTGCTCGCCGACCCCGATGTCCATGGCCAGGAACCGCAGCCCGGCCAGCAGATGATGACTCAGTCCCAGTGTCAGCACGACCGCCGCCGGCCAGACCCAGACCGACTGCAGCAGTTCGAGCGCCCGGGTATAGCCGGCCGGACCGCTCAGCGACAGCTCAAGCAGGTAGATCAGGGCGGGAATGGCCAGCACCCAGAGTACGCCGGAAACGCGATGGGCGAACGACACCAGCCCGCCGATGGGCAGCTGGATGGCCAGCAGATTGAGAAACACGGGTCGTTTGACCGGCAGCATTGATAAATCCTCGAATTTGACGGGAAGTCGTAGCAAGGCGGGCTAAAGCCCGCCCTACATCA
>CAYFSA010000109.1:6799-9730 GCA_964345605.1 uncultured Ectothiorhodospiraceae bacterium | reverse complement strand
CAGGCTTTGGGTGACATCGATTGTGCACTGCGGCAAAATGCACACGATATTTTCAGTAATCTTTTTAGGTCCCCGCCGGCGCCATTCGCGAACACTTGCGTGGGGCGCTTCAAGCGGGCTGCACTAACCAAACAACGACGGGAACCTATGACTAAACATTATCTTTCACCTTTATTTGCTCCGCGCTCAGTGGCCGTGTTCGGTGCCAGTGAGCGTCCCGAATCCGTCGGCATGCAGGTATTCAAAAGCCTGAGCGAGGGCGGTTTTGTCGGCCAATACTATCCGATCAATCCCAAACGGGAGGAGGTGCAAGGCCACAAGGCTTATGCCAGCTTAGAGCAGATCGGCGAGCCCGTTGACTTGGCGGTGATCGCCACGCCGGCGCCTTCCATCCCGCGGATCATGGAGGAGTGCGGCGAATATGGCATCAAGGCCGCCGCAGTCCTGTCGGCCGGGTTCCGCGAGATCGGCGAAGACGGCAAGCGCCTGGAAGATGCTGTGCTGGCGGCTGCGCAACGCTATGGCATCCGCTTCATCGGCCCGAATTGCTTAGGAATCATGCGGCCGAGCTTAGGGTTGAACGCGACCTTCGGCAAAGGCGGTGCCCGTGCCGGTCAATTGGGCCTGGTATCGCAATCCGGGGCGTTGTGCACCGCGATTTTGGATTGGGCCGAGCCTAACGGGGTCGGTTTTTCCAGCGTCATCTCCACCGGTATCAGCGCTGATCTCGGCTTTGGGGAAATCCTTGACTTTCTGGTTTCGGATTCGCAGACGGCCAGCATTTTGATGTACATCGAAGGGGTACAGACTGCGCGGCGCTTTGTCAGCGCCCTGCGTGCGGCCTCGCGGGTCAAGCCTGTCATCGTGACCAAAGTCGGCCGGCATGCCGAGGGCTCGCAGGCGGCCAAGTCCCATACCGGCGCCCTGGTCGGGGCCGACGACGTGTTCGACGCGGCCCTGCGCCGGGCCGGTGCCGTGCGCGTGCTGACCACCACCGATTTGTTCAATGCCGCCAAAACCTTGGCCTCCAATGTGCGTACTTACGGTGACCGGCTGGCCATTATCACCAATGGCGGTGGTCCCGGGGTGCTGGCGACCGACTTGGCCGGGGATCGCAACTTGCCACTGGCACAGCTTACCAAGGAAACGAATCACAAGCTGAACGAGGTGCTGCCGTCAGTGTGGTCGCACGGCAATCCGGTGGATATTATCGGGGATGCGCCGCCGCAGCGGTACCGGGATGCGGTGGAAATCGTTGCCGCCGATCCCGGCGTGGATGCCCTGCTGGTTATCTTGACCCCGCAGGCCATGACCGATCCGACGGCGGTCGCGCAGGCCTTGGTAGTGAGCAAGGAGCAAGTGCGCAAACCCCTGTTGACCTGCTGGATGGGGGAAACCCAAGTCGCCGAAGGCCGGCGGATTCTGTCCGATGCCGGTATTTTGACTTATGAAGCCCCGGAGGCGGCGATCGATGCGTTCTCCTATCTGGCCCAGCACTATCGCAGCCACCAGCAACTGCGGGAAGCCCCCGCCGCCAGCACGGATCGTCGTCGCCCCGATATTCAAGGCGCCCGCCTGATTCTGGAAACCGCCTTGCACGAGGATCGCGGGGTGTTGAGCGAGATGGAATCCAAAGCGGTCCTGCGCGGCTTTGACATTCCTATTGCCCAGACTGTACTAGCCCGGACGCCGAACGAAGCGCTGGTCATTGCCGAACAGATGGGCTTCCCCGTGGCCATGAAGATCCAGTCGCCGGATATCACCCATAAATCCGATGCCAATGGCGTGCGGCTCAACATTCGCAATGCTTATGCTGTGCGTTCGACGTTCAACGAAATCATGGCGGCGGCCAAGGTGTACAATCCCAGCGCCGAGATCGAAGGGGTTGCCGTGCAGCCCATGGCCGACATGGCGCATGCCCGCGAATTGATGGTCGGCGTCATTGACGACCCGGTCTTTGGGCCAGTCATCAGCGTCGGCGGCGGCGGTACGGCGGTGGAAATCTACCGCGACCGCGCCGTGGCGTTGCCCCCCTTAAACCGGGCGCTGGCACGGGATCTCGTGGCTGGCACCAAGATTTATCGGGGTTTGCGGGCTTTTCGCAATATGCCACCCGCCGATCTGGAAGCCCTGTATGACGTCCTCATGGCCGTTTCGGAGATGGTTTGCGAACTGCCGCGGATCAAGGAAATGGATATCAATCCGCTGTTGGTCGGCGAGCACGGCGTGTTGGCCGTGGACGCCCGCATTGTACCGCAGTCAGTCGACACTTCTGCGGCGCCATACTCGCACATGGCCATCCATCCCTATCCGAGCTTCCTGATTCAGGACTGGCAAATGGCCGACGGCACCGACATCACGATCCGCCCCTTGCGGCCGGAAGATGCCGAGCTGGCCAATCAGTTCGTGCGCAATTTGTCGGACGAAAGCAAGTACTTCCGCTTCCGTCAAATCGTCGACGAGCTCAGTCCCGAGATGCTGACGCGCTTAACGCAAATCGACTACGATCGGGAAATGGGCCTGTTGGCCATCCGCCAGAAAGGCGCGGATATCGAGCAGCTCGGTGTGGCGCGTTACGAGGTCAACCCGGACGGCGAAAGTGCCGATTTGGGCATCGCTATCGCCGACCGCTGGCAACGCCGGGGGATCGGCCGCAAATTGCTCAGCACGCTTATGGCGATCGCCCGGGATCGGGGCTTGAAAGTCATCCGCACCGAGGTGTTGAGCGACAATCACGCCATGCTCGGCCTGGCGCGGGAGCTCGGTTTCAGCATTTCGACGAGTTCCGACAGCCACGACATCAAGGTTTTGGAGCGTAAGCTTTAAACGTGGTTGTTTAGCCCGTTTCGTACGAGGCGATAGTTCCCCGGGGTGAACGTATCTCCATTGATCGTTGACTTAAGCCGAGACATGTAGGGCGGGCTTTAGCCC
>CAYFSA010000109.1:0-6699 GCA_964345605.1 uncultured Ectothiorhodospiraceae bacterium | reverse complement strand
TTGACTTAAGCCGAGACATGTAGGGCGGGCTTTAGCCCGCCTGACCGAGGCCAACCGAAACCTTTCCCGGGTAAGGGAAGGGATGCGTCAACATTTTCAGCGTCTTAGCTGCTATAGGGGATTGGCCCATGAGTGTTCAAATCAACGAGCACGCGCGCATGAGCGACTACCACGGCGATTATCAGCAGTGGTTGGCTGAACAAGTGTCACTATTGCGGGCCGGCCGGTATGCCGAACTCGATGTAGCGCATTTGCTTGAGGAATTAGAAGATATGGGGGCCAGCAATCGGCGTGCATTGTCCAGTCATTTGATCATCTTGCTGGCCCATTTGCTCAAGTGGCAATACCAACCGGTGCATCGCTGTAGCAGTTGGCGCGGCTCGATTGTCGAGCAGCGCGTGCAAATCGAAGACTTGCTGGAGCTTGCCCCAAGCCTCACATCAACAATTTCGGAATTGAGCGAACGCGCCTATCCCAAGGCCTTGAAAATCACCACTCGGGAAACCGGGTTGGAGCGGGGCATGTTTCCGACGAGTCTTCCTTATTCGGCCCAGCAGCTTTTGGATGACGATTTTTGGCCGGATTGAGTGTCGGTTTAGGGCGGGCTTCAGCCCGCCGGGCCCCGAGGTCAACCGAAGCGCTGCCGGGCCGGTGTAACCGGCCCGGGTCGAATGAATCCGACCCTACTCAGCTGGAACAAATTGCAGGACCTTGCTGTTGATGCAATAACGCTTGCCGGTGGGCGGTGGACCGTCGTCGAACACATGGCCGAGATGGATGCCGGAGCTGGCGCTGCGGACTTCCGTGCGCTGCATGCCATGACTGTTATCCGGGTGGAGCGTGACGGCCCCCTCGACCGGTTGGAGGAAGCTCGGCCAGCCGGTATGGCTCTTGAATTTGCTGTTGCTGCGGAACAACGGCTCGCCGGTAATCGGATCAACATACGTTCCCTGGCGCTTTTCATCCAGCAAGGAGCCGCTATAGGCGCGTTCGGTCCCTTGCTCGAAGGCGATTTGGCGCGCCTGCTTATCCAGCATCTGGAAACCCAGCCAGCGCCAAAAGCGGCTCTCATCGCCGTTATAGCCGGTGTACCGAGCGGTCTCTTCACCGTCGCGGAACAAAACGATGGTCGGCGTTGCCCAGAGCGACTCGGCCAATTCCCAGCCGACCGGCGCTTTGCTGGCTAAAGTCGTGACGACGGGCACGGGCGATTGCCAGTCACTGAGAATTTGTTCGCGGAATGTCTCGCAAAACGGACAGGCCTCGGCCTCGAAGACCACGAGCTGCTTGTCGGCGGCCAGCGCGGCCCCGTCGAGCGGCTGCGGATGACGCTGTGCTTGCTTGCCGGCGCCGGTGGGAAATGCGACCTCGGTGCCGCCTAGACCGCAGTAACCATTCGGATGCTTATCAAGATAGTCTTGATGGTAGTTTTCAGCTGGATAAAAGCGCTTCAGTGGCTTGATTTCCGTCGTAATCGGCCCATAGTCGGCAGCCGTCAGGGCTTTTTGGTAGACCGCCCGGGTCATTTTTGCGACATCCCGCTGGTCTTTCGAGGTGTAATAGATCGCGCTGCGATAGTTTGAGCCCCGATCGTTGCCCTGGCGGTCGCCTTGGGTGGGGTCATGATTTTCCCAGAACCCCACGAGGACCTGTTCCAGTGAGGTCTTGGTCGGGTCGAAACTGACTTTGACGACCTCAGCATGGTTGCGCACGCCGGGTTGACCTTCGCGCCGCAGCACTTTGCGATAGGTGGGATCGGGATAGTCGCCGCCGGCGTAACCGCTTACGACATCCGTGATGCCGGGTAGGGCGGCCATGCGTTTTTCCGCGCCCCAAAAACAGCCCATGCCTAGAACGATGGACGCAGTGCCATGCTCGGCCTTGGTGGCCGCAGCCGGTTCACCAGAAGCCCAGGGGGTTTGCCAATAAACCAGGGCGAGACCCAGCAGCGCGGCAAGCGCCAGCAGACGACTGAAGAAAGGGTATAACCGTGACATGATTTGGCTCATTGGCTTTGCACTCCATAACGGACAAGATGGTTCTGTTATGAGCTGCCTGCAACGGTGACGGTTCCGATGAATCGACGGGGGACCGCCAAGCAGATCGTCTACTCATTCGACCACACTCGCTTCACCTCAAGCTTTGGATCATTATGCCCTCATTGACGATTCGCTTTCATAAGCCTGCCGACTGGCAGAACGATCTCGCCATTCATTACTGGCAGACCACTCCGGCCACGCCCGGTACTGACTGGCCCGGCCAGCCCCTGCATCGGGATGAGGCCGGCGTATACTGGATCGAGCTGCCCGTAACGGCGGTGCATTTCGTGATCCACGATCAGGCCGGTCAGCAGACCATGGATTTATGGACCGATCTCGGCGGCGAGTTCTGGGCCGACGGTCGCTGGCAGGCGCCCGCTGAGACCGCGACCGCCCCGGCTGCTGAACCGCTAGCACCGGCCGCGCCGAACCCGGCGCCGGCGCCCGCCAAGGCCGCGACCCCGGCCCTGACCGGCACGGATTTTCGTGAAGAGACCATCTATTTCGTCATCACCACGCGCTTTTATGACGGCGACCCAAGCAATAATTTCTTTTGCCGCGATCGTATTCGCTTCGATGCCGAAGGCAATGCCATCGATCCGCATTGGCGCGGCGATTTCAAGGGGCTGATTCAGGCTCTGGACTATATTCAGGACCTGGGCTTTACCGCCATCTGGATCACCCCGCCCATCGAGAATCGCTCCGGGCTCGATTACCACGGCTACCATGGCTATGACTGGACCCGTATCGACCCGCGCCTGGAAAGCCCGGATGCCAGCTATCAGGACTTGATCGATGCCGTCCATGCCCGTGGTATGAAGCTCATCCAGGATGTGGTGATTAACCATTCCTGCCAATACGGTATTCGCGGGCAGGTGCATATCGATCATCTGCCGATCAAATACTTCGTGCCGCCGGGCAGCGAGCAGGGCCAGGTCGATCATGGCCCCTATCAGGGCAACCTCGGCAATTACGCCTGGCCCTATCGGGATGATATCGACAATCCGGTTGCCCCCGCCTGGTATCGCGAGCGCCATGCCCGTGACCCGGCAGGCCGCGAGCCGCTGGTCGATCCCAAAACCGGCGAAACCGTGCCCAAACCGGGTTATGAGCCGGGCCGCTTCTTCGGGGTAGACGCCCAGCAGCTCGATCCCGACTGGTATATGCAGCATGGATTCATCGCCGGCGGGGACTGGGAAGGCATCGGTGTGCAGCAAAAGCATATTGCCGGCGACTGCATCAATCTGGAGCTTGAGAACAACAATGTGTTCGAGTATCTGACGACAGCGATCAACCGCTATCTGGACATGGGCGTGGATGCCCTGCGCATGGACACCGTCAAGCATGTGCCGCGGGATACTCTGCTCAAATATGTCAATGCCTGGAAGGCCTACAAACCCGGCTTGTTCGTGTTCGGCGAGAACCTGGTCAAGGGCCTGGGCTGGGGTGATCTCGGCGGTGGCGATAACGGCCCGTCGTTCATCCGTCCCTGGTGGTACACCCGCCTAGGCCATGATCCCCAGGATCCGCATTCAGGCGGCGACTCCGGTTTTGCGGTCCTGGATTTCGGCCTGTTTTCCACCTTCCGCGACAATGTCGCCAAGGGCAGCTATGAGCAGATCGGCCAGGCCCTGAGCATGGATTGGATTTATGGCGACCCGACCACCCTGGTCACCTTCCTGCAGAACCACGACATCGGCCCGGACAACGATTTCAAATACCGCTTCAAAGGCGAGCAATGGATGGCGGCAGCGGCCTATAATCTGATCTGGACCCTGCGCGGCATCCCCTGCCTGTACTATGGCGAGGAGATCGAGTTCATGCATGGTGCGCCCCAGGATGTCGAGGGCGAGCGGGATACCCTGGACACGACCGGGCGGGCCTATTTCGGCGATCATCTGACGCCGGACAACATCGCGGCCACTCAGGCCCATCCCCTGTATCGGCATATCCGGCGCCTGAATCAGATTCGCCGGGCTATCCCGGCCCTGCAAAAAGCCCCTCTGGGCCAGGTCCAGGAATGGGGCAGCGGCGTGGCCTTTGTGCGCGAGCTCAACGGCGGCGAGTCGACCTGTGCGGTCGGGCTGGCGATCGGCTCGGACCAGGCCATCCAGCTTGAGGGGATACGCAACGGGCTCTACCGCGATTGCGTCACCGGCCAGGAAATCCCGGTCCAGGACGGGCGCATTCGCTTTCACGTCAAGGCCAATTCGGCAGGCATCTATGTCCTCGACGGGCCCGGCAAGATTGGCGAGGATGGCGTGTATTTGCGCTAGCTAGAACAGGTCTGCGGTCATGGGGCAGGGCATTGCCATCAATGTCGCCTGCTGCGCCCCGCGCCAAGAACCTACGGCTCGCCCGTTCGGTCGAAGTCTAGGCATAACAACGGGATCATCAGCATGCTTGATTCATTACCCAGACTCCGGCCGAGTGATTTCCCGGCCTTGGCACGCCAAGGGGTCGATACGTTGCAGGTCAACCTCGGCTATCAATGCAATCAGCAATGCCAGCACTGCCATGTCAATGCCGGCCCCCATCGCCGGGAAGTCATGGCGCCCGAAGTGATCGATACCGTGCTCACGGTGCTTGCACAAACCGGGATGCAAACCCTGGATTTAACCGGCGGCGCGCCGGAGCTTAACCCGGCTTTTCGGCGGTTGGTCGCGGCGGCCCGCGGTTTGGGCTGTCATGTCATCGACCGCTGCAACCTGACCATTCTGGAGGAACCGGATCAGGCGGGATTGGCCGAATTTCTGGCCCGGCAGCAGGTAGAAATCGTGGCCTCTCTGCCCTGTTATCAAGAGGCCAATGTCGATGCCCAACGTGGCCAGGGGGTCTATGAAACCAGCATTCGCGCGCTGCAACAGCTGAACGCCCTGGGGTATGGCCAAGCGTCGTCAGGGCTGATTCTGACCCTGGTCTACAATCCCGACGGCGCGTATTTGCCGCCGGCCCAGGAGAAGCTGGAAGCCGATTATCGCCGCGAATTGCACGAGCGCCACGGGGTGGTGTTTAGCCGTTTGTTTACCCTAACGAATATGCCGATCGCCCGTTTCGGGAGTCAGCTGCTTTCCAAGGGGCAGTTCGATGATTACCTGACTTTGCTGAAAACCTCGCTCAATCCCGCCAATTTCGACCAGGTCATGTGCCGCTCGCTGATCAGTATCGACTGGCAGGGCCGCGTGTATGACTGTGATTTCAACCAGATGCTCGGTCTGCCCCTGAACACCCCGGCCAATACCGATATATATTTAACCGATTTGCTGACCACCGACCTACGCGGCAATCCTATCGTGGTGGCGGATCACTGCTACGGCTGTATGGCGGGGCAGGGCTCGAGCTGTGGTGGCGCCCTGGCATGAATGCCGCGCCGGCGGCAGCGGCTCGGCGGCAGCTGCTGGTGTTCGGGCGCGTGCCCGTGCCCGGCAGGGTCAAGACACGACTCATTCCAGCCCTCGGCCCGGCGGGGGCCGCGATGGTCTACCAGCGGCTGCTGCACCATGCCCTGCACACCGCCAGCTTGCTGGAGGCAACCGAGGCGACGTTCTGGTGCCAGGCATGCACCGCCGACCCATCCGCCTGTGCCGCTTTGGCGGAGGCTTACGGGCTTATGGTTCGCAATCAACCGCCCGGTAACCTCGGAACTCGCATGGCCCAGGCGCTGCATACGGCCACTGCCGGCAATGCCGCCGCCGTGCTGATCGGCAGCGATTGTCCGGCGTATAGCGACGCTTATCTGCGCGCGGCCTTCGCGGCTTTGTCGACTCATGATGCGGTGCTCGGGCCGGCAGCAGATGGCGGTTATGTCCTGATTGGCGTTAAGCGAGCCAATCCGCGGTTGTTCGAGGACATCGCTTGGAGTACCAGCGAAGTGCTGGCTCAGACCCGCTCCCGCCTGCGCGAGCTGGCTTGGCGCTGGACGGAATTGCCGACTTTGCGCGATATCGACGCGCCCGCCGATTTAGCCGCGATGGCACAGCTCGAACCGCGGCGGGAGGCGACACTGTCATGAGCGGGCGTCCCTGGCTGTCCATCATCATCCCCACCCGACAGCTCAGCGTGTCACTCGCCCGCTATATCGACCAGGCGCTCGCGCACTGGCCCGAGACGGAAATCATCATCGTCGAGCCGGACGATCAGGCGCCCGGGCCGGGTGCGTCCCCTTCCGTGAGTTGGCCGGCCTGCCGGCGCGCTCAGGGGTCGCGCGGGCGGGGCACGCAATGCAATGCCGGCGCCCGGCAAGCGCGAGGCGAGTTGCTCATGTTTCTGCATGACGATACCCAGTTACCTGCCGATGCGCCCGAGGTTCTTGCCCAAGCATTTGGCGAGCCGCGTGTCGGTGCCGCTTGCTTTCGCCTGCGCTTCGACCGGCGCCATTGGCTGCTGGCGGTCTATGCCTTCTGCTCGCGCGTCGAGTCGGTGTGGACCACCTTCGGCGACCAGGCCCTGGTGATACGCCGTGAAGTGTTCGCGGAACTCGGCGGCTTTCCCGACTGGCCGCTGTTCGAGGATGTCGAGCTGACCCGCCGCTTGCGTCGCCGCGGCGGGTTAGTCAAACTGCCCAGCACCGTCACGACTTCGGCCATACGCTACAATCAACGCGGCATTGTGCGGCAGCAATGGCGCAATGCCTTATTGCTCAGCCGCTTCTTGCTGGGCG
>CAYFSA010000108.1:0-9890 GCA_964345605.1 uncultured Ectothiorhodospiraceae bacterium | reverse complement strand
AA
This sequence comes from uncultured Ectothiorhodospiraceae bacterium, assembly GCA_964345605.1. Taxonomy (GTDB): domain Bacteria; phylum Pseudomonadota; class Gammaproteobacteria; order CAYFSA01; family CAYFSA01; genus CAYFSA01. The sequence continues at coordinate 9,888 of CAYFSA010000108.1, read as the reverse complement.
TCCACGCTACCGCGTCGTCGAGCGCCGAAACGTCATCCAAGCCAAGGGCTTGACTAGCGATCAGACCATTCAACTGACCGGCGCCAAGGCCGGTAACTGCCCGATCCGGTACCTTGAAAAACGGTTATCCTATTTGGCCAACTTGGCCCATTAAGCAGTAATTTCTGGGAAGTATTTATTCACCAGGCTTTCCTTCATCAGCAGTTCGCCGGCTTCAAAACACTCCGCCAGGGTTTGCCAGCAGCGATCCAGGGCGTCTTCCAGAGTCATGGTGACATTGATATCCATGAAGCGCTCGCGGAACAGCTTGCCGAATTTCAACAGCTTGTGGTCGAAGTCGCTGAGCTCGAAGGCCATGGCCTGCTTTTGCTCGGCCTCGGTGGCCCCGGAGTAAAACCGGATCATGGTGTTCATGACCTGGGCATGGTCCTCGCGGGTGGTCTTGCCGACCACATGCTGTTTCAGGCGCGACAGCGAGCCGAATGGATCGATGACGCCGCCGTGCAGATAGAACTGCCCTTCGGTGATGTAGCCGGTATTGTCCGGCACCGGATGGGTGACATCGTTGCCTGGCATGGTGGTCACACTGAGGATGGTCACCGAACCGCCGTCGCGGAAATCCGCGGCCTTTTCGTAGCGCCTTGCCAGCTGCGAGTACAAGTCGCCCATATAGCCCCGATTGGAGGGCACGCGCTCCATGGCGATACCAACCTCCTTCAGGGCATCGGCATAAGCGGTCATGTCCGTGAGCAGGACCAGTACCCGCTTGCCCTCGTCCACGGCGAAACGCTCGGCCACCGACAGCGCCAGATCGGGTACCAGCAGACGCTCGACCACCGGATGCGAGGCCTGATTGACGAACATGACCGTGCGGGCGAACACTCCGGCATCCTCGAAAGCGGTGCGGAAAAAGTGATAATCGTCGTAAATCAGTCCCAGACCGCCGAATACCACCACGTCCGCGTCGGCCTGAATACCAATGCGGGATAGGAAGGCATTGTAGGGCTCACCGGCCACCGAGAAGATGGGAATCTTCTGGCTTTCCACCAGGGAGTTAAATACGTCGATCATGGGTGCATTGGTGCGGATCATGCGCGAGGCCAGCGAGCGGCGCATGGGGTTGGCCGGGGTGCCGGCGATATCGATCTGCGGGTCCTGGGACAGATCCGGGCCGCGATCGGTCGGCCGCCCCGCCCCATCGAAGACCCGGCCCAGGATGTTACGCGAATAGGTCATCTGCATGCGATGGCCGAGAAAACGCACCGAAGCGCGGGTTGATAAACCTTTGGTGCCCGTGAAGACCTGCAGGGTTACTTCGTCGCGATCTAAGGCAATGATCTGGGCCAGCGAGGTCTGTCCGCTCGGATCAGAGACCTGAGCGAGATCGCCGAAGGCAAGGCGTGGCTGTTTGCCGACCAGATCGGGTGCGGCGCGCACCTTGAGGATATCGCCGACAATGGCGAGCACTGTGGAATACTGAACCAGGGTTTGAGTCATGCGAGTCCGTACCGTCTATCCGCTGAGAAGTGGCGAGCAATGGCTGCAGGCCAGGAAATGGTGCTTATTCTCCGTATATTCGGAGGGTCAATCAAGCCGGCCCAAGCAGCCGGTATCATCACAGCTTCTGGCATTATGAAAGCTGGGCGCGACAACACCGTTACAACTTGGCGCTCGCCGGTGTGTTCACAAAAACTTTATCCGTGCCAAGCCTGGCGTTTAAGATAAACGGTATGCTGGTCACTGAGCTGACCGATGCCAGGCATTGGCCCGACGAATGGTCGCATAAGTTCTCGGCATCAAAATGCCCGGCACCCCTTCCCCCAAAGGGAAAGGGGTGCGAAAACTTATGAGTTGATTCATACCCAGCCTAACCTCGTGGAGTTTGTTCATGCCCGTCTATGCCGTCGGCGACATCCAGGGTTGCCTCAGCAATCTGCAGCATCTGCTCGATCACGTCCGTTTCGATCAGGCTGTGGACCGACTCTGGCTGGTGGGCGATCTGGTCAACCGGGGGCCGGAATCCCTGGCTACATTGCGCTTTGTCAAATCACTGGGTGAGGCGGCAATCAGCGTGCTCGGCAATCATGACCTAAATCTGCTGGCAGTCAGCGAAGGGCTGCGCGCGGCCAAACGCAACGATACGCTGCAATCCATTTTAAAAGCCCCGGATCGCCCCGAGCTGCTCGACTGGCTGCGCCGCCGGCCGTTATTGCATTGGGATGAGACGCTCGGTTATTTGCTGGTACACGCCGGCCTGCCGCCGCAATGGGACCTGGCCACGGCCAGAGAATGCGCTGCAGAAGCTGAGGCCATGCTGGCTGGGCCGCGGTATGCCGAATGTCTGGCCAATCTGTTCGGCGATACGCCGCCCATTTGGGCCGCCGGTTTGTCCGGCTGGCCGCGCCTGCGGTATATCGTGAATGCCCTAACACGGCTGCGGTATGTCGATGCCGCCGGCCGCCTGAACCTCAAAGAGAAAGCGCCGCTTGCGTATCGGCCCGCGGGACTGATGCCCTGGTTCAGTGCGCCGGGACGGCGCAGTCAGGCTACCGCCATTGTCTGCGGCCATTGGTCAACACTGGGCCTGCATCTTGCTGACAACATCGTTGCCCTGGACACGGGTTGCGTTTGGGGTGGGCAGTTGACGGCCGTGCGCCTTGATAGCCGGCCCTTGCAGCCGCTGCAGGTCAATTGCGGCGGTCATGCTAGGCCCAGCGGGCATTGCGAATGAGCCCCGAGCGGGGCGGCACGGATTGATAAATGCCGCGGCCAGTCCAATATCAGGGGCGTGATGCCATTAAAGGAGCCTGCTATGAGTCAGTTCGATTATTTTCTGAACAATATGGGGAAAGCCTGGGAAGCCATTGCCGATGGCTGGCAGCAGATCATCGAGCGCGCCCCCCATGCCCTGACCCAATTCCGCAGCACCGAGGGCGATACGCCCATGGATCAGTTCCGTGCCACCCGCTGGGCTTTCCTGCCGAGTGAGGTGACCGAATATCCGGAAGTCGTGGTTGTCAAGCTGGAAATTCCCGGTATGACGCCGGCAGGGCTGGACCTGCATGTCGAGGACGATGTGCTCGTGGTCAGCGGCACCAAGGAGGATCAGGCGCCGCCGGATACACCCGGCAATGCCTATGTCAGGGAAATCGCTTACGGCGCGTTCCAGCGCCGCATTCCGCTGCCCTGCGCGGTCGATGAGCATGCGACCAAGGCCCAGTATCGCCATGGCGTACTAAATGTCACCTTACCCAAAATTACCCGCCGCGGTAGCCAGCGTATTCATGTCACGCCGACCTAAGCGCTGATGGGGCAGGCGGAAAAATTCGGGGCAATGCCTGCCTGCCCCCATCTCCCCAGCTGTAAGTCGGCTCCAGCTGGCGTCAACCAAGCTGCCAATATGAGGTACAGAGGCTGCTAGCCTGGGCGTTATACAAGCGTTCGGGGGCATTGTTGCGTGTTTCCGTTTGTCCGCGGAACAGGCATCATGAGCGGCTCACAGCGATTTTGACCTCATGGGGTGCATGGTGGAGACCCATACGTTTTTCCTGCATTTGTTAATCATCCTGCTTAGCGCCCGCATCCTCGCCGAGCTGGTGGCGCGCTTGAAAGCCCCGCCGGTCATCGGTGAGCTGCTGGCCGGCATCATCCTGGGGCCGAGCTTACTCGGCTGGATCGCGCCGGAGCACTCCTTGATGCTGCTGGCGGAAATCGGGGTGATCTTGTTGTTGTTCGAGGTCGGGTTGGATACCGATGTCAATCGGCTGATGCGTACCGGGGTGCAATCCCTAACCGTTGCTTTGGCTGGCTTCGCACTCCCTTTGCTGCTGGGGTTTGGATTGGCGTACTGGATTTTCGACTTGCCTTTACTGGTCTCGCTATTCATTGGCGGTACCCTGACCGCGACCAGCATCGGGATTACCATCCGGGTGTTGAGCGATCTGCAACGCCAGAATACGTCTGAGGGCCAAGTGGTCTTGGGGGCGGCGGTGGTGGACGATGTGCTCGGGGTCATCCTCCTGGCCGTGCTCTATGAGTATTCCATCGGTTCGGGGGTGAGCCTGGTCGCTACGCTGGAAGTGCTGGTGTTCGTCTGCGCTTTTTTCGTGATCGCGCCCACCCTGGCTAAGCTGATGGCGGTGGTCATCGAGCGTTTCGAGGCTATCAGTCTGATACCGGGGCTCATCCCGACCATGGTCATTGCCCTGGTGTTATTGTTTGCTTGGCTGGCCCATGTGGCGGGCGCGCCAGAGCTCTTGGGGGGCTTTGTCGCTGGCTTGGCCCTGTCGCGCCAGTTTTTTCTGCCGCTCGGCAAGCGTCGGGGGCAGTACAACAACGAGGGGTTTGCGCAGCGCGTGGAAGATCGCCTCACCCCAATCGCACAGCTATTCACCCCGATATTTTTCGTTATGGTGGGATTGTCCCTGAACCTGCGCGAAATCGACTGGAGTTCGAGCTTCGTCTGGGTCTTTTCGGCGGCCCTGTTTCTCGTGGCTGTAGGCGGCAAGATGGTTGGGTCGTTGCTAATCCGTACCAGTACCCGTGCCCGCTGGGCGATCGGCCTGGCGATGACCCCGCGCGGTGAAGTCGGGCTGATCTTCGCCGAGCTCGGCCGGGTCAATGGGGTATTCAATAACGAGATTTACGCGGTTATGGTCATTGTCATCGCCCTGACCACGCTGCTGCCGCCGTTCGCCCTGAAATGGCATTATTCCCAGGTACCGCTGGAAGTGTCCCAGGCCTCCTCATAATCCTGCACAGCCAGGGCTGCCGGACCTTCCCGGCAGGGCGAGGTCCGGCAAGGGTTCGGTGGGCCGCCTTATGCTGCGGGTTTCTCCAGCGGTACAGCCGGCTCGGCAACCGCCTCGACCACCTCGGCCGCCGCTTCCGGCGAGGGCTGCTCGGCCGATTCCGGTAACGCCCGCCGCAGGACAATGCCGGCCAATGGTGGGATGGTGATCTCCACCGAATACGGTTGGTTCATCCAGGGCCGCTCTTCTGGGACCAGGGCGCGGTCACCGTTGCCCATGTTGCTGCCGCCGTAATAGCTGGAGTCGGAATTGAAGGCCTCTCGCAGCTGGTCGGCAATGGGCACGCCGATGCGATAGTTTTGCCGCGGCGCCGGGGTAAAGTTCAGCGCCACGATCAGTACCTGCTCCTGGCCATGCCGAACATAGCTCAGCACCGATTGTTCGTGATCGTGGCAGTCGATCCACTCGAAGCCGCAATTCTCGAAGTCGTAGTAATGCAGCGCCTCGTTATTGTGATAAAGCCGGTTCAGATCGGCGACCACCGACCGAATCCCCTGGTGATAAGGATAGTCGAGCACATACCAATCGAGGACTTTCGAGTTGTCCCATTCATCACCCTGGGCGAATTCAGTGCTCATGAACAGCAGTTTCTTGCCGGGGTGGGTGAACATATAGGTGTACAGCAGCCGGATATTGGCAAAGCGCTGCCACTCGTCCCCCGGCATCTTCCAGAGCATATTGCGCTTGCCGTGCACGACCTCGTCATGGGAGAACGGCAGCAGGAAGTTCTCGGTGAAGGCATAGACCATGGAGAAGGTCAGGCCATCGTGATGGTATTTGCGATGGACGGGATCCTTGGCGATATACACCAGGGTGTCGTTCATCCAGCCCATGTTCCATTTGATATCGAAGCCCAGGCCGCCGATTTCCACGGGGCGGGTCACTTGCGGCCAGGAGGTTGACTCCTCGGCGACCATCAGCACGCCCGGCACTTCGCGATGCGTCAGGATGTTCATCTCGCGCAAAAACTCGATGGCTTCCAGGTTTTCCCGGCCGCCGTGCTTGTTCGGGATCCATTCGGTGCGCGAGTAATCGAGATACAGCATGGAGGCGACGGCATCGACCCGCAGGCCGTCGAGATGCATCTCTTCCAGCCAGAACATGGCGCTGGAGAACAGGAAGCTCTTGACCTCGTGGCGGCCGAAATTATAGATCAGCGTGGCCCAGTCGAGATGCTCGCCCCGGCGCGGGTCTGCATGCTCGTAGCAGGCGGTGCCGTCAAACCGGGCCAGGCCGTGGGCATCCTTGGGAAAATGCGCCGGTACCCAGTCGAGAATAATGCCAATACCATTCTGGTGGCAGTAATCGACGAAATAGCGGAAATCGTCCGGGGTGCCGTAACGCGAGGTGGGCGTGAAATAACCGGTGGCCTGATAGCCCCAGGAGGGGTCATAGGGATGCTCGGTGATCGGCAGCAGCTCGAGGTAATTGAAGCCGAGCTCTTTGACGTACTCGACCAGCAACGGGGCGATGTCGCGATAATTGAGCATCTCGCCCTCGGGGCCGCGCTGCCAGGAGCCTAGATGGACTTCGTAAATGCTGATCGGATTATGCTGCCAGTCCCAGTCGCGGCGGGCCTCAAGCCAGTCCTGGTCAGCCCAAGTATAGACCTGATTGTCGTCGGGCACGATGGAGGCAGTGTTCGGCCGCACCTCGAAGCGCCGCCCATAGGGGTCGGATTTCAGATGAATGGTGCCGTAGCTGGCGTTGCGGATCTCGTATTTATACAGCACGCCGGGGCCGAGCTCGGGAATGAACAGCTCCCAGATACCGGTCGGGGGATGGGCGCGCATGCAATGATGACGCCCATCCCATTCGTTGAAATTGCCGACCACGCTGACCCGGCTGGCATTCGGCGCCCAGACCGCGAATAGCACGCCGGCGATGTCACCCATTTGCCAGGGGCGTGCGCCCATGAATTGCCAGGCGCGGATATGTGTGCCATCGCCGAAGACCTGCAGGTCTTCCGGATTCAGGACGGTACCGAAGCAGTAGGGATCATGGGAAATATGCTCGCGGCTATGGCGGTCCCGCCAGATCAGGCGATAGCAATCGGGCACGGCGGCAGGGTCGCCATGCCATTCGAAGACATCCGTTTTCGGGACGCGCTCAAGGGGCAGATCGCCATCGGCGATGCTGACTGCCTGAGCGCCCGGGATATGGGCGCGCACCACTGCTTTGTTGTTCTCCACATGCTTGCCGAGCACGGCAAACGGGTCAGGGTGCTGGGCGCCGGTCAATAGTTTCAGCTCACGGGCATCGAGTGCAAGTGTCATAGCAGTGTCCAATGGGTTAGCCACCACCCGCAGGCGCGGGCGGCGCAAATGGTTAGCGGTTGCGGGACGGCGGGCTCACGGCCGCATTAATAATCGCATTAATAATCGTTGTCGATGATGGCCTTGGTGCGGCGGCAGATCTCGCGGCCGTAATCGGTCCACTGCCCCTGCCCCCAGTAACGATAGCAGCTCGTCTGTGAGGTCAATAGATGGAACAGGGCGTTGCGATAGCGCTGTTCGTCGGTTCGAACCTCGGAGCTGAGTACCCGCTGACTGAACGCCGCGCTGGCCTGCTCCATGTCGTTGAGCATGTCGTCATAGCCCCTAACCCAGGAAATATCGTCGGTCCAGCTGCCGCCTTCCATGTGGAAACGATGATCTTCTTTGCGCAAGGCCTCGATGGTTTGCTCGAGCTTGTCGCTGCCGGCGCCGGGAGTAAACCGATCCCAGATGGCCTTTTGAAAAATCGGCTGGATGACCGGGAAATCATCCCGGGTCAGGCCGATACTGCTCAGGTACTCGAGGTATTCGGAGATATTCACCAGCGGGCTTTGGCTGCCGCTCGCCCCGCGTACGGCATCCATGAACTTGTCGGGGAACTCGTTCATCATCACGCCGCCGTTTTCGCCGTCGGCGATCTGGGTGACCACCGGCGGTACGCTCTGCCCGCCGAGCTCCCAGCGCTGCAGGGATTTGGCCTCGTAATAAGGCTGCATCTGGGCGACTAATTTGGTGTCGCTGCCCTGTGTTTTGATGATGGCGGTAATGCTGACCGTGTTGCCGGCGGAATTGGTGCAGACCAGCTTATGCGGCAGATGTTTGCGCTCGGGACCATGGCCGGTATCGGGCTGCTCGACCGTGTGTTCCTGCACCAGAACCCATTGATAACCACAGTCGACCAGGGTTTTGATGTATTCATAGGCGACATCGGGATGGTTGGGCAGGGCCATCTCCGAGGGCGAGAAGCCGCGCACCCGCGCCAGGGCTTCCAGGCCAAAAATGGCGGCGAAATGATGCTGCCAGGCCCGCACATGCAGGCGGAAATCCTGGACCGGCGTCGACGGTGCAACCGCGTGGCCCCAGGGGGCGCCCAGCCATTCCACGCAATGCCGGTAGCGGTGATCGAGGGTAATGGTCTTCAGGGCATCGATGACATCATCGGCCCCCATGTGCCGTAGGCCATGCAGTAGCGTGCCGGAATATTCTAGCATGGCGCGCGGCTGGGCGCCTTCCTCGACCAGCTGCGGGATGAACTCGCCCAGGCGCCGGTAGCACCATTGAAACGTCGGTGCATTGTGGTTATCGCCGATATCCTGGTGATCCATCATGTATTTGAGATTACTGATAATCTCCGCCGTGGCGAGATCGTCGCCCCCAGCCGGGATCAGGGGCTGGTGCATGTGCAGGGCGATCGCCGCGCCGCTGTCGATACTGGCGAAATCGATGGGGCTGGCGGGTAGGTACATCGCCTCGTTCTGAGTCTGCTGCAGGGTTTGCTCGATCAGGGCTTCCTGGCCGGCGATATTCGGGATACCGTCGACATATTCGGGTAAGTCTTGCATGGCATTGCTCTCCCGTCGTGTTTGGCAAGTTCGCTGGGCGGGTCAGTCAAGGCCCGGCGACAGCGCTTATTTATGCTCGATTAAATGATAGATGTTCATGTAATCCTGGCCCGGTTGCCGCCAGGAGTAGTCATAGCGCATACCGTTTAGCATGAGCTCGCGGAATTCGTCGGGAAAATCGAACCACAGGCCGATAGCCCGGCTCAGGGCCGAGTCCAGGCCTGGCGCATCGGCGTCATGGAAGACAAAGCCATTGCGCGCCTCGCGCGGGCGGCCATCATGGTGCCAGTCGAACACCGTATCGGCGAGGCCGCCGACACTGCGTACTACCGGCACGGTGCCATAACGCAGGCCGATCAGCTGGGTGAGGCCGCAGGGCTCGAACATACTCGGCTGAATGATGATGTCGGCGCCCGCATAGATCAGATGGGCCAGCTCTTCGTCGAAACCGATCTCGAGATGGATCTCGGGGCTATCGTTCAAATGATGCTTGAGCTGCCAGAATTCTTCATTGATGCCGTGATCCGGCCCGGTGCCGAGCAGCACGAACTGGGCGCCGCGGTCAAGGGCATGAAAAATCCCGTGGCGTACCAGATGCACACCCTTCTGGGCATCCAGGCGGCCGACATAGGCGACGATGGGATTATAGCCTTTGTTCAGCCACAGGCGATCGCGCAGGGCTTCTTTGTTGCGGTATTTGTCGTCCGGGTTGTCGACATCATAATGATGCGGGATGTAAGGATCCTTGGACGGATTCCAGTGATCGTATTCCAGGCCGTTCAGGACCCCGCCGAATTTAGCCTCATGCACATGCAGGGCATGCCCCAGGCCGTGGCCCTGCTCGGTGAAGCAGGCTTCCCAGGCATGCTTGGGCGAGACGGTCGTGACGAAATTGCTATACACCACCCCCGCTTTCATCATATTCAGCGCCCCGTGATTGACATCGTCGGCCAGGCGCTCGGGGACCATGAAGAATTCCGGCCGCCCGAGCCCGGTGGCCCAGAGGGATTCGATGCCGGTCACGCCCTGGTGCTTGAAGTTATGGATGGTGTAGCACACACGCTGCTCGGGCATGCCGATGTGGGCATACTGTTCGAATTGCATGACTGGGAGCATCCCGGTGGCCCAGTCGTGGCAATGGATGACCTCGGGGCGCTTATTGCTCTGCAGGATGAATTCCAGCGCCGCCTTGGAGAAGAAGGCGAAGCGCAGGGGATCGTCGGGCGAGCCGTAGTAACC
>CAYFSA010000107.1:3304-10018 GCA_964345605.1 uncultured Ectothiorhodospiraceae bacterium | reverse complement strand
GGTTCGTCCCGAATCACGTAAATCATCGACCAGGGTTTTCTTGATGGCATTGTAATGGTGGTATTGCACGGCCCCGAACCCAATCAACAGAGCCATCCCAACGCCTAGCCATAATTTGAGTTGTAGCCGGGAAACATGCAGTGCAGGAACCATGCTTGAGCCTTTCAATTCTTGCTTGATCGGTTTTGCTATACAGCAGCGACTCAAACATCAAGGTGAACGAGGATAGGCCGTCATAACCTGATCATTGACTTGGCAATTAATAAAACAGTTTGGCAAAATCGTAAAGTACATTTCTATATAATTAGAACACATAACACACAACATGTAACACGTTAAGTTAGCACAACTTGTGCTTATAGTCATAATGGTATTATGTTACAACCTCAATACACCCGGCGCATTTCAATGGCCCGGGTGCGACCGGCGCCGCACCGACAAGCCTTGCCGCGCTCACGGCGGGACACTGTTGCGCAACAATTCAATTAATTCATTGCATAGGCCATTAAAATATTTCGGGGAATCACTTCCAGCGCCTTGGCGTGGGTCGATGCAAGATTAACCGGCGGGGCCGCGCCGGCCTCATACGCCTCCAGCCAGCGCGCCGCGCACAGACACCAGGCATCCCCTGGCTTGAGCCCGGGAAAGCCATGCTCGGGGCGCGGTGTGGTCAGATCGTTGCCTTGCGCTTGCGAATATTCCAAAAAGGGCTGGGTAACATTGGCACAGACCACATGCCGGCCGGCATCACTGCTGCCGGTGGTGCAATGGCCATCACGGTAGAAGCCGGTCAACGGCTGCATTGAGCAACTTTGTAGCGGCTTGCCAAAGACGTTTAAGGGCGCGTCTTGGGTGTCGGGATCAGTGTTCAACATGGTCGCTCCCCGCTCGAAATGAACGATCAGGGAATGACAATCCCATGAAAGCCTTGCCCCTGTCGAGGGCACTTTGCCATGATAGCGGGCTTTATCTAGCCCACCAGTTGCTTCAGTTGACCCATGACACTCTTACACAAATCGGCCATGCAATGGCTGCAAACCATCGCACCGCCGCTGGTGACCAGCGTACTGATCGTGCTGGCGGCGGCGAATCTAGCCGATCTGACCTGGTTATGGCTGCAGCCGGTGGCTAAAGTCGATGTCGCGCCCCTGCAAGCTAATGACTCGATTACAGCGGCAGGCGCCAATCAGCCGCATTATGGCGAGCAAATCGCAGCGTTACATCTATTCGGCAAGGCCGAGCAGCCGCAAGCCAAGACGACTCAAACGGCCCCAGCCGAGGTTGATGTCGAGAACGCCCCCGAAACCAATCTGAATCTCACCCTCAAGGGCGTGCTGGCGACCGGTGATGCCAACAGCTTCGCCATCATCGCCACGGCGCGCAGTCGCTCGCAACAGCTTTATCAAGTCGGGGATTCCTTGCCGGGCGGGGTCAAGCTCCATTCAGTGTACGGCGATCGGGTCATCCTGCAGCGCAGCGGTCGGCTGGAAACACTGACATTCCCTGAAAATCGCCGGGCCGGTGTCGAGGCAATCGCCGAGGCACCACAGCAAACCGACTACAGCCAAACCAGCGCTGCGCCCCAACAGGTAAGTCAGGCCAACAGCGGCGTACAATTGCAGAAGTATCGGCGCGAGCTCATGCGTAATCCGCGGCAAATCGGCAAAATGCTCAACCCCCGGCCGGTACGGCGCAATGGCGACTTTCTCGGTTATCAAATCCGCCCACGAGGTGAGCCTGAACTCGTCGAAGCACTGGGCCTGCAAAGCGGTGACATCGTGACCGCCATCAACGGTGTACAATTGGACAAGCCGGAGAAAGGCCTGGTGGCCGCGCGCAAACTGCTGAATGCCTCCAGCATCGATTTACGGATTCAGCGCAATGGCCGCCCCATGCAGATCAACCGGGCGCTAGGTGAGTAAGCCATGACCTGCAGCCGACGCCAGCCCTGCGGTCATTGCCGCCTCCACCCTTTTTATTCTCAACCTGTAAAGGCGTTGAATTTCATGCGCATTCTCCTGCCCCGCTGGGTACTGCTCGGCCTGCTCGGGCTGTGCGCGGCCGCCGGCACCCTCGCCCAGGACGCCCCAAGCACCAACGGCAAGGTTCAGCTCAATCTGGAAGATTCCGATATCCGCCAGTTGATCAATACGGTCGCCCGCTATACCAATACGAATTTCGTGGTCGATCAGCGGGTCAAAGCCGACGTCACGGTCGTCTCGCCGCGGCCAATGCCCCCCGAAGAGCTGTATCAGGTATTTCTGTCGGTGCTGGATGTGCATGGCTATTCGGCCATCGATGTCGGCGATATCACCAAAATCGTGCCATCGGTCAACGCCAAGCAGGGCCCGATTCCCTCGGGCAGCGAACGGGTCAACAACCGGGGGGATGAGTTGATCACGCACGTGGTGCCGGTCGAGCATGTGAAAGCCGCACAAATGGTACCGATCCTGCGCCCGCTGGTGCCACAGCAGGGCCATCTGGCCGCCTATACGCCGACCAATATCCTGCTGATTTCCGACTCCGCCGCCAATGTCAAGCGCCTGCTGCGGATCATCGCGCGTATCGATGTACCGACCACCGAGGAAGTCGAGGTTATCCAGCTCGAGCACGCCTCGGCCCAGGAATTGATCCAGGTGATTCAGAATCTGCTGCAGACCAACGACCGCAATCAGCAAGTCAACTTGACGCTAGCTGCCGATCCGCGCACCAACAGCCTGCTGATGTCGGGCGACAAACAGACCCGGATGCGGGTGCGCGGCCTGCTCGCCCATCTCGACACACCGCCCGAGGGCAGCGGTAATACGGAAGTCATGTTTCTGAAATACGCCAAGGCGGAAGACCTGGTGCCGATTCTGCAGGGGGTTTCGGAAAGCCGCCAGGAAGGCAAGCGCCAGCCAAAGGACAACGAGATACCGGTCAACATTCAGGCCGACAAGGCCAACAATGCCCTGGTGGTGACTGCCGCCCCCGAGCAATTGCGCAATCTGCGCAGTGTGGTCGAGCAACTGGATATCCGCCGGGCCCAGGTATTGGTCGAGGCCGTCATTGCCGAGGTGTCCACCGAGCTGTCCAAAGAACTCGGGATTCAATGGCTGGTCGATGGCACCGGCCTGATCAACGGGGATGCCGATTCCGGACCCCTGGGCGCCATCAATTTCGGCGCCGCGGGGGTGATCCAAGGCGTGGCCTCCGGGGATTTCTCGGCGATTCCCGCCGGTGGCTTGCTGGGCATGGGCGATCTGCGCGATAACCGGACCAATTTCGCTGCCCTGATCAATGCCCTGCAGGGCGATGCCGCGAGCAATGTATTGTCCACGCCGACCCTGGTGACCATGGACAATGAGGAAGCGGAAATCGTCGTCGGCCAGAATGTGCCCTTTTTGACCGGGCAATTCACCAGCACCGGCAGCGGCGATGGGGTGACCAATCCGTTCCAGACCATCGAGCGCCAGGATGTCGGCCTGAACTTAAAGCTCACGCCGCAGATCAATGACGGCAATAATATTAAAATGGACATCGAGCTGGAAAACTCCAGTATCGCCTCCAGCAGTGTCTCGGCCTCGGATTTGATCACCAACACCAACACGATCAAGACCAGCGTGCTGGTCGAGCACAATCAAATCCTGGTACTCGGTGGCCTGACCCAAGACCGCTTCTCGGATAACGTGCAGAAGATCCCAGGCCTTGGAGATATCCCCCTGCTGGGCCAATTGTTCCGCTCGACCAAGACCGAGAAGACCAAGCGCAATCTGATGCTGTTCGTGCATCCCGCGATCCTGCGCGATGTCGATACCGCGGATAAATACACCCAGCATAAATACCGCTTTCTGCAGAGCTGGCAGCGCGAATCTGGGGTAACCGAGCGCGGGCTGATCCAGGATGCGGGCAAGCTGTTCCCGGATTTGGACAAATTGATGACCCGGCTGCCGGAGACGACTAGCGACGAGTCACCATGAACGAATTACCCGACGCCAAAACCATTGCCGCGGATATCCCCCGCAAGCCGTCCTATGCCTTTGCCAAGCGCCATGGCATCGTCGTGGGCGAGGAAGTCGATGGCCGCCTGACATTATTGCACCGCGGCCAGCCCAAGCCCACGACCCTGCTCGAGCTACGCCGCTTCCTGCGCCGGCCCTTGCGGCTCGAGCCGGTCGGTGAGGCGGATTTCGATGATCTGCTGGCACGGCATTACGAAACCGCCAACGGCGCAGCGGCGATGATGGATGACCTGGGCGACGACCTCGATCTGACCAGTGTCGCCGATGCCCTGCCCGAGCCCGAGGATTTGCTCGAATCCGAGGATGACGCGCCGATCATCCGGCTGATCAATGCCCTGCTGACCCAGGCCGTGAAGGAAAACGCCTCGGATATCCATATCGAGACATTCGAGCATCGCCTGGTGGTGCGCCTGCGGGTGGACGGCGTGCTGCGCGAGGTGGTGGAGCCGCCGCGCAGTCTCGCGCCGTTGCTGGTCTCGCGGGTCAAGGTCATGGCCAAGCTGGATATCGCCGAAAAACGCCTGCCCCAGGACGGCCGCATCTCCCTGCGGGTCGCCGGGCGGCCGGTGGATATCCGGGTCTCCACCCTACCCTCAGGCCATGGCGAGCGCGTGGTCATGCGGCTGTTGGACAAGCAGGCCGGCCGCCTGGATCTGGCGCATCTGGGGATGGACCGGGACAGCCTGCGATTGATGCAGGATCTCATTCACAAGCCCCATGGCATCCTGCTGGTCACCGGGCCTACCGGTTCGGGCAAGACCACGACGTTGTACGCCGCCCTCAGCCAGCTGAACAATAAAGTCCGCAATATCCTCACGGTGGAGGACCCGATCGAGTATTTCCTCGACGGCATCGGCCAGACCCAGGTCAATACCCGAGTCGACATGACCTTCGCCCGCGGCCTGCGGGCCATTCTGCGCCAGGACCCGGATGTCGTCATGGTCGGCGAAATCCGCGACCTGGAAACCGCCGAGATCGCCGTCCAGGCCAGTCTGACCGGTCACCTGGTGCTGTCCACCCTGCATACCAACACCGCCATCGGCGCCGTGACCCGGCTGCGGGACATGGGCGTCGAGCCCTTCCTGCTGTCCTCGACCCTGGTCGGGGTGCTGGCCCAGCGGCTGGTGCGCATGCTCTGCCCGCATTGCCGGCGCCCTGCCACCGCCACCGAGCGCGAATGCAAGGCCATGCAGTTCGATCTGTACGCCCCGCCCACGCTGTATCAGCCGGTCGGCTGCAGCGAGTGCAATGCCACAGGTTACATCGGCCGTACCGGTATTTACGAACTCGTGCAGATCAACGAGCATTTGCGCACCATGATCCATGACGGCGCCAGCGAGCAGCAGATGGAACAGGAAGCCCGGCAGACCACACCCAGCATTCGCCACGACGGCCGCCGCAAGGTGCTGGCCGGCGAGACCTCGGTCGACGAAGTGCTGCGCGTGACTAGCGAAGACGCCAGCCGTGCCGAAGTCGAGGAAGTCCTGAACTGACGCCCTTATGCCCGCCTTTGAATACGTCGCCTTAAAACCCTCCGGCCGCCAGGACAGCGGCGTCCTGGAGGGCGATACCGCCCGCCAGATCCGCCAGATCCTGCGTGATCGCGGCCTGATCCCAGTGCGGGTCGAGCCGGTTGCCGAACAGCGCAGCCAGGGCAGTCGACGCCCGCGCGGACGCAGTATGAGCGCCGCCGACCTGTCGCTGTTCACCCGCCAGCTCGCCACCCTGGTGCGCTCCGGCTCGCCGGTGGAAGAAGCCCTGGCCACAGCCGCCCGGCAAAGCACCAAGGGCAAAGTCAAAAGCGTTATCCTGGGGGTGCGCTCGCGCCTGGTCGAAGGCTATAATCTAGCCCAGGGTCTGGCGGATTTTCCCAATGTCTTCCCGGATCTGTACCGCTCCACGGTGGCCGCTGGCGAGCAATCCGGCCATCTCGACGGGGTCCTCGACCGCCTCGCCGATTACACCGAAGCACGCCAGGAAACCCGGCAGAAAATCCAGATGGCGCTGTTCTATCCGGCGCTGCTAATCCTGATGTCCATCCTGGTGCTCGGCGGCCTGCTCGGCTATGTCGTGCCCCAGGTCGTGCAGGTCTTCGAGAACATCGGCCAGGATCTGCCGACCCTGACGGTGACGCTGATCGCTATCAGCGAATTCGTCCAGGCCTACGGGCTGATCTTGCTGATCGCGGGCGTCGGCAGCGCCATTGTGCTGCAGCGGCTGCTGCGCCTGCCCGGCTATCGCCGCGGTTATCACCGCTTGCTGCTGCGCCTGCCGCTGCTCGGCCCGCTGGTGAACGGCATCAACACGGCCCGGTTTGCCCGCACGCTCAGCATCCTCGCGGCGAGCGGCGTGCCGATTCTGGAGGCCCTGCGAATTTCCGCCGAGGTGGTGGCCAATATCCCCATGCGCGAGGCCATCGAATCAGCGGCCGAGCGGGTCCGCGAAGGCAGCGCCATCCATAAGGCCCTGGAGCGCTCTAATCTGTTTCCGCCGATGACGGTCTATCTGATCGCCAGCGGCGAGACCAGCGGCAATCTGGAAGAAATGCTCGAGCGGGCCGCTATCCAGCAGGAACGTGAGACCAACGCCACCATTCAAACGACTTTGGCCCTGTTCGAGCCCCTGCTGATCCTGCTGATGGGCGGCATCGTGCTGATTATCGTGCTTGCGATCCTGCTGCCGATTTTCGAGCTGAATCAGCTGGTACAATAAG
>CAYFSA010000107.1:0-3204 GCA_964345605.1 uncultured Ectothiorhodospiraceae bacterium | reverse complement strand
CGCCGGCAGGGCGGCTTCACCCTGATCGAAATCATGGTCGTCGTAGTGATTCTCGGCATTCTGGCCGCCGTGGTCGTGCCGCGGATCATGGACCGCCCCGATCAGGCCCGAATCACCAAGGCCAAGCAGGACATCCGCGCCCTGGAAGCGGCCCTGAATTTGTATCGCCTGGACAATTTCCGCTATCCGACCACCGATCAGGGGCTGGAAGCGCTGGTCAGCAAACCGACCTCCTCGCCGGAGCCGAAGAACTGGAAGTCCGGCGGCTATCTCGATCGCCTGCCCAAGGACCCCTGGAGCAATCCCTATCAGTATTTGAATCCCGGCGAGCACGGCGATTTCGACCTGTACACCCTGGGGGCAGACGGCTCCCCGGGCGGTGAGGGCATCAATGCCGACATCGGCAACTGGACACTGGATGAGTAACACCCAGTGCGCGCTGGGGCAAACGCGGTCATGACAGCAAAACCGGCAGCGTGGCTCAGTTGAAACCGACCCTCCCCCTATCACCACCTGGCCGCTCGGTTGGCTCGGTTTTGTCCAAAGGGGCCTCCAAACACCCTGCCGGCTTCACGATCATCGAGCTGCTGGTGGTGCTGGTCATCGTCGGCATTATCGTCACCATGGCCGTGCTGAGCGTGGGCCGCAGTCCGGAAGATCGCCTGGAGACCGAAATGGAACGCCTGGCCACGCTCTTGCAGCTTGCCAAGGAGGAATCGATCTTCCAGGCGCGCGAGCTGGGCTTAGGCATCTGGGAGTACGGCTATCAGTTCTATCGTCTGGACATCAACGACTGGCGGCCCATCAGCGACGATCCGCATTTACAGCGCCGCGCGCTGCCGGAAGACATCGAGCTGCACTTGTTCCTGGAGGGCATCGAAGCTGAGCTGGCTGACGAGCCGGTGGACAAGCCCCAGGTCTTTATTCTCTCCAGCGGCGAGATGAGCATTTTCGAGCTCACCATGGAGGTGACCGCCGACTTTCGCGAGCCGCACCGCCTTTCGGCGGATGCCCTGGGCAATCTGACCCTGGAGCTTGCTGACAATGAATGAACCGCGCGGCAATGGCCATCAGACAGCCGGCTTCACCCTACTGGAAGTTCTGGTGGCCCTGACCGTCATCGCAGTGGCACTGGCGGCCGCGATCAAAACCACCGGCGATGCCGCCAGCAATGCCGCCTATATGCGCGATAAAACCCTGGCGGAATGGGTGGCCATGAATCAGCTGATGAGATTGCGCGCCGAAAATGCCTTTCCCGATGCCGGCAGCAGCCACGACACCGTTGAGATGGCGGGGCGGGACTGGCGCTGGGACATGGAAGTTGAGACCTACATGTCCGATCAGCTGCGGCGCATCGAAATCAAAGTGCGCCGGCTCGAGGATGACGAGGATACGGCGCTGACTACGCTCACCGGCCTGCTCAGCCAGCCGGATTAATGGTAGGCAGGCAGGGTCGACATAATCCGTAGGGTCGGTTTCAACCGACCAACAGCGCCGCGGTTGAACGCTTACGCGGCGGGCTCAAGCCCGCCCTACGGCTAAGGCATGATTAACGCACGCATGACCGGCAATGATCGGATAACGGGAATCGACATCGGCTTAACATCGAGACGCCCTCAGCAAGGTCTGACCCTGTTGGAATTGCTGGTTGCCATCAGCGTCTTCGCCTTGCTGTCGGCCATGGCCTACGGGGGCCTGAACAGTGTTCTGAATACAGCCGAGCATACCCGTAGTCAGGCTGAGCGCCTCGCCGAAATGCAACTGGCCTTTAACCGGCTGCAACGCGACCTGGTGCAAATCAGCGATCGCCCTATTCGCGACACCCTGGGTGATCGCCAGCCAGCGTTGCAATACGGCACCGGCTTGACACTACTGGAATTCACCAAAAGCGGCTGGCGCAATCCGACCGATCAAGCCCGCAGCAGCCTGCAGCGCGTCGCTTATCGCCTCGAGGACAATGAGTTGCAGCGCCTGGCCTGGTCCCATCTCGACCGGGCTGCGAACGCTACGCCATTTACCGCGACGTTGCTGACTGAGGTCGACGACGTCCAATTCCGCTTTATGGATGGCCAGCAGCGTTGGCACGATACCTGGCCCCCGCTCAATACCCGCGGCGAGGCCGGCCTGCCCCGCGCCATCGAAATCACCGTCGTCCCGGCTGGCTGGGACGACATTGTCCGGTTATTTGCTTTGTAGGGTCGGTTTCAACCGACCAACAGCGCCGCGGTTAACGCTTACGCGGCGGGCTGAAGCCCGCCCTACATCGCGGGATCAAACCCCTCCGACAGCGCACCATGATTTTGATGACTGCACCGCGATCTACTCGCCAATCAGGCCAACAGCAAACTGGCGTAGCCCTGCTCACCGCACTGGTGGTCGTGGCCGTGGCGAGCACGGCGGCCTCGCATTTGGTGACCGAGCAACAGCTCGATATCCGCCGCACCGGCAATCTGGTCTATGCCGATCAGGCTCTGATTTACGCCCTGGCAGCGGAGAGCTTCGCCCGGGTCGCGCTGCGCCATGACGCTCGCACCAATAATGTGGACGGCCCCACCGATATCTGGGCCCAGGACAATCCGCCCCTGCCAGTACCGGGCGGCTATGTCAGCGGGCAAATCGACGATTTGCAGGGACGCTTTAATCTCAATAATTTGTTGGTCGAAGCCGAAGCTCGGGAAGGCACCACCGAGCAGCGCTGGGTGCAGGACAGTGCTGCGATCGGGCGTTATGAAGCCCTGTTGAACCATCTCGAGATCGACCCGCGCCATGTCCAGGCTTTGACCGATTGGCTGGATCCCGATCAAGTCGCACAACCCGACGGGGGGGCTGAGGACAGCTATTATTTGGGCCTGGAACGCCCTTATCGCACGGCGGATCAGTTGCTGGTCAGCCCGAGCGAGCTGCGCCTGATCCGCGGTGTTTCCGCCCAGGCATACGAGACGCTCTATCCGCATATCACCGCTTTGCCCGAGCACACGGCCATCAATGTCAACATGGCCAGCGAGGCGGTCCTAGCCAGTCTGGGGCTGGATGCCAGCGCCATCGCGACCGTCCTGGAACGCCGCGAGGAACAGCCGTTTAGCAGTGTCGCGGACTTGCGAAGCACCTTGAATTTGACCGAGGCGCAACTGCCCGGCGTCGATTTGGCAGTCAGTAGTCGGTACTTTTTGGTTACCGCCGAAGTCCAACTTGAGCGAGGCCGCC
>CAYFSA010000106.1:0-10103 GCA_964345605.1 uncultured Ectothiorhodospiraceae bacterium | reverse complement strand
GCTCGGCCAGGCCAATGCTTCGGCCGCTGCGGTCAGTCATCTGTTGGGTTAGGCAATATAATTACACGAAACCAAGTGCTAATCAGTTAGCCAAACCCTGAGCGCGGTCAGCCTTATTCAGTTTATTCACAAACTGCTTAACATCTTTCACATGGACGTGATTGGGATCGCTCAACTGAATCAGATCACCTACTGTTTATAGAGCCTCCAGTCAGCCTAGCCAAGGCTGAACAGCACAGCCGAAAACCCTATAAACAAAGCCCCGCCCCCTGGCCCAAGAGGCTCAAGCTAACACCACTACCCCATGACAGAGCTAACCACTACCCCCCACCAGGGGACATTTCTGGTTTGGGTTGGCACCGCAGTATGGCTTTATCAGAGGGGAATTTATCAGCACAATAGCACTGACTAACAAATCAAAGTAAACACCAGTATTTAAATCTCTTTTGACTGCTATACTACTTATAGAAACGCTCAAGCCCCCAAAGGAAACCCTACTTTATGCACTACAGAGAATTGCAAAGCTTCTTTCAGCGAGAATACTGCAATCAAATTAATATCAAGCATGGACTGAATCTAAAAGAGCCAGACAACAATACTTCTCAAGCATATTATATTGGTGCTGTCATGGATGACCATTTGATTGGCGCCTGCAGAATAATTTTAGGCCAGGAAAATCAGGTAAGAGACTTTTTTGGCATTTCCACTGCAAGTACTTGTTGTGAGCTTTCGCGGCTTGTCTTGGCAAAACAAGTTCGCCGAGATGGCAACTTAATGCTGCAAGTATTTTTCGAAGCTCACCGCAGGGCACTTGATTTAGGCCAGACAACCTTCACTGCAATTGCCAATGCAAGGCTCGCCAGACTCATTTCTATGCTCGGATTCAAACCAATAACAATCAAGGACGACGTAACTTATTTTGGTCAGCCTAGTAAGATTTTTGAGTGGAATATTGGCAATGCCATAGAATGGTATCTTTCCAATGAGTGCCACAAAGATTCAACCATAAAATTAACTTATCACACAATTCACCCTTAACCCTCAAAAAACACCGACAACTTATGACTAGCATGCTCAGTTTTTCACGACAACAGCTAACCGCAACATCCTCGGGAAATGTATACTAATGAAACCAGCTACGCATGCATTTGAAGTCAAAACAGTAGAATTTGTTGCCCGCCATCTTTGGAACGTAATTCGACCGTTGCTCAAAAACCACTTAACTCAGCGATGTCTTCAGTGCAATTTACCTGCAACCTATACCCACCTGAATCATAAAAACATTTGCTCATTATGCGAAGCCACAACAGAACCACCCATCACCCAATCACCCGAACCACCTGAAACCTCTGCGCCCTCATCACAGAATCAACTTGCATCGGCACTGAATGAGCTATTGGCCGAGCATCAACATGCCTCCGCCAGCCCCTACGACGCCCTGTTATTATTCAGCGGCGGCAAAGACAGCACCTATCTCTTGCATCGCATCACCCAGGATTATCCAGGTTTGCGGCTTTGCACATTATTGGTTGATAACGGATTTATGAGCCCGATTGCCTTGGAAAACGCCAACCGTGTATTGTCAAAATTTGATATCCCTCACGTTCATTTCAAGCCCAAGCCATCCTTCGTTCATAAGGCTTTCCGCAATGCCCTGCTGCAAATCCCACGGCAGCAGGGCTACAGCATCGTTGACCTGATCGATGGCTATATCACCTTCGATTCCGCGAAGAACTTTGCCGCCTACCATAATATCCCGCTGATCATTTGCGGCTTATCCCGGGTCCAGTCCGAACATATCTTCGGGCTAACGTCGTTTGAATTTACCCCTGACGACGCGACCCAGCCCCTCACCGAGCATGCCAGTCTAGCCTTAAACGAGCTGTTCGATGCCGACGAAATGCAATACTGGTTCGACGGCTCGAAATGGGATACAAGCCGGATACCGCGCTTCATTGTCCCGTTTTTTGCGTGGGATCTAGACGAAACAGAGGTTATCGATGTTATCGACCGGCTCGGTTTGTTCGATAAACGCCGCAGCAGCCCCCTGTTGACCAATAACGCCCTGATCCCGGTCATCGGCATGGCGGAAGTCGCACAATTCGGTTATTGTAGCTGGGAAATCGAATTCGCGCGCATGGTTCGGGAAGGCAAATCCGAGCGCCGTTATTGGCGCAATCTCTTTGAGATGCTGGAGTATTCAACCAAAACCGGCCGTTTTGTCAACAAGACCGTGGACCAAACCCTTGCGGCACTCGGCTTGTCCCGGGCAGACGTAGGTATTCCTCATGGCAAACGATAACAGCGATAGCAATCATCGATTTCCGACCACGTTAGTCGAGTCCGTCCTGCGCAAGGCAGAAGCCATACCTGATCGTATCGCTTTCCAGACTGAACAAGGCGACGGTTATTCAGCCTACACCCATCGAGAATTTCTCCAGGACATCTCCGCAACCTGCCATTTTCTCGAGGCCCAAGGGGTTGACAAAGGCGCGCGTATCGGCATCCTCGCCCGGCCCTGTTATGCCTGGGAAGTCGCGGACAAAGCGACCCTCGGCGTCGGCGCAATCACCGTCGGCCTAGATCACAAGGCCTCCACCGAAGACCTTTGCTATGTCATTGAGCAAGCGGGCTTAACCGGCGCCTTTGTTGAAAATACCACACTGCTCGACCTGTTGCCTCAGGCTATCCAAGCAAACTTGGGATTCATTGTGCTCATGGAAACCGAGGGCGAAGAGGCCTCGGCGCAGCTTTCGAGTTTGCCGGCCATTTTAGCCCGCTATGCCGAGCAGCCGCTGTTTACCCCGCGCTGCCAGCCGGACGATATTGCCGTGATCATTTTCACCTCCGGGACCACCGGCAATCCCAAGGGCATTCCACTGACCCATCGGCAACTGACCAAGACCCTGCCCTACACCTACGACATCTTCAAAAATGCCCTCGGCGAACATCACCGAACCCTAGCCTGGATTCCGCTCTACAACGGCACCGGCCGCATGATGGGAACGATCAATTATTTCATGGAGATCAATCAATATTTCGTCAAGGATCCCCTGACACTATTCGACCGTATCAAAGCGATCCAGCCGACCTATCTGGTGGTTGTGCCGCGCATCCTCGAAAAAGTCTACGGCAAGATTCAGGATTCCCTGAACAGCAAATCATGGCTGACACGCCTGTTCATCAACACCCTTTTTCGCCTGCGCATGGGATATCCTTCCCCGCGCCTGCGAAAACGCCTCGGCCAGCGCCTTGCCGACAAGATTAAAGCGGCTGTATGGGGTGATTCGATCGAATTCCTGATTTCGGGCTCGGCCCCGGTCGACGCCAACATTCTGCGGTTCTTCGATGCCATGGGCTTGCCGACTTATGAGGTCTACGGCCTCAGCGAAATCGGTGTCCTGGTGTGCATGAACCGACCCGGCCAATCCCGTTATGGCTCGGTCGGCCTACCCATGCCGGGTATGGATGTCAAACTCGCGCCCGATCAGGAAATTCTGGTCAAGACCGATGTGTCGCTGCCCCATTACTGGAGTGAGACCGACAGCAGCGACATCTATGACGCGCAAGGCTATCTGAAAACCGGCGATCTGGGCGAATTCAATCAGGGCTTTCTGTTTATCATTGGGCGCAAAAAGGAGCTATTCAAAACATCCACGGGCCAGCGGATCGCCCCAGTGCAGATCGAGCAAGTCTACCAGGACATCCCGGGGGTCGAGCATTTTATGGTCGTCGGTGCCGGCCAAAAATATCTGGCCGCGTTAATCACCATCGATCCCGCCTTTGAGGCCACTGCCGCCAAAGATGCCGCGCAAATGCGCGACTATCTGGCAGCCGAGATCGCCAAACGCGCCGGCAAACTCGCGGCCAACCGCCAGGTCAAGCGCTTCGCGATCCTCCCGCAGCCCTTAACGGTCGAAGCCGGCGAAATCACCCCGACCCTCAAATTGCGCCGGACCTTCATTGAAAACAAATACCGGCAGACCATCCATTCCATCTACGAGCGAGACGAATCATGAGCGGTGTTTTGATTACGGGGGCAAACGGCAATGTGGGGGCACGGTTAGCCAAAGAATACCTGGACCACTCAGACGCCCCGCTCTATTTACTGGTGCGCGGCAACGATCAAGCCCATGCGCAGGCCCGGCTGGCCACGGCGCTCGCCTTTTGGGATATCGATCTCGAGCAGCAATCCGACCGTATCACGGTGCTTCAAGGGGATGTTACCGCGCCCGAGCTCGGCCTGTCCGCCGTGACGATCACTGAAATCAAACGCCACGTCAGCCGGGTCATTCATGCCGCCTCGGCGATTCGCCTCGATTTATCGTTGGAGCAAGCCCGGCAAATGATCCTCACCGGAACACGCAATGTGTTTGCCCTCGCACAATCATTGCCCAACCTGCAGCGCTTCGGGTTTTGCAGCACCATGGAGGTCATTGGCGATTATCGCGAGGTCGTCCGGGAAGAATGGCTGACTGATTATCCGCGGGGGTTTCTCAATACCTATGAGATCGCGAAAGCGGAAGCGGAAGAATTCTTGCGGCAGGAAGTCGAAAACGGCGCACCCGTGACGGTATTCCGCTTGAGCATGGTGGTCGGTGAAGCCCAAACCGGCAAGGCCATGGAATTCCAGTCGTTCTATATGATGCTAGAGAAAATGCTGCTAAAGCCTGATTACCCCATCCTGCCGAGCGGCTGCCCGATCGATACCATTCCGGTCGATGTCTTGGCCGAAGCCATCCGCCGGCTCATGGCCTACCCCCAAGCGAACGGCCAAATCTATCATTTGTCGCAAGGCCTAGCCGATCGACTGCCCTTCCGGGCCTTCATCGATAAAGCCAAGCCGATCGCCGAGGCTAAGCTGGGCCGGCGGATTCGCCGCCCCGTTTATATATCGCCCAGCATTTTCATTGTTTTTCTGAATGTCCTGCATGCCTTGAGTTTTGGCAAACCCAAGCGATTTTTCCGGATTCAGCTGTTGTTTATTAAATTTTTGCAGCTGGATTGGCAATTCGATCGCAGCAACACTGAAGCCACATTAACCGCGCTGGGGATGGATTTGCCGAAATTCGACACGTATTTCCCGCAGCTGATGGATTATTATTTCGCCGAACGGCACCGCAACCGTTTGCCGTTTTGACGCCGGATGGCTCAAAACGGAAAATACCGCCCCTGCTCGGCATAGAGCTGCCTCAGTATGGCTAGGGTCGGCTCATCGAGCTTATCGATAAATCGCGTCCGTTCCGAGAGAAAATAGCGCAGCATCGACTCGTCCCAGGGCTCGCCTTTCCCAGCCGGGCGATTGACTTCCGGGTTGTCGGTGAAGAAGAAGGTATATAAATCGGCATCGAAATGCCGATCGTGGTAGACCTCTTTGGCGACCTGCCGGCCGCGTTCGATATTGATGCGATGGCATTGGACTTCCATGCCATTCGCGGCGCTGTAGGGATATAGATCACCCACAGGCTCAAACAAAAGAAGCGATTGATAAAATCGAATATGCCGTTTGGTGACCGAACAGGTGATGTCGGTATAGCCTTCCAGGCAGACATAATCGACCATCATTTTATAGAGCTGCATCATCAGGTTTCTGTTGCGAAAGGCGGGATCGACCGCCAGGGCGATGATCTCCACCAGCCGCCCGCCTTCTTCGCGTAATTCATCGATCTGCGGGCCGCAGACTTCCTCGAGCGGCAGCCCCATGGGGGAGTCGGGCACCATGGTCAGCGTGCCGACAATGCGGCCGGGCTCCTCTAGCTTGCTGTAATCCGGGGCTTGTTCGCGCAGTTCTGGATGGTATTTGGCCACGAATACCTTGGTATCCGGCGCCAGGTGATATTTGGTGAACCGAATCGGGTCGGAGTCCGCCGGCTGCAAACCGGCATCGACATAAGACTGCCATACCAAGTGGAAGCTTTCTTCCAGCTCCGCCTGGCTGATGGCGATTTTATACGTGGCGGCCCCCGCCGTAAAATCATGGGAGAGCTCACTGCGTCGCAGGCGAACCTCACGGCGCCGTTCTTTGCGCCAATTGGGATTGGCAACCACCTGCTCCTCGTGCACCGTCATCTCGGTTCCTCCTGCTTCGCGATCAATTTTTCAGGGCCGCTTGGAATCGACCCTTGATTTGACGCGCTCTATTGACTGCGGTTCGATTCCAATTTTTCCAGCAATGCCTCGGCCGCTGCGCGCTCGCCAAACGACCGCTCGCTAGCCAGCGCCCGCTCGATGTGCCGGCGTGCCTGATAGGTATTGCCGATTGCCGCTAATGCCTGGGCATAGTGGAACTGGATGTTCGGATCGTCCGGACGTTGTTCAACAGCGACCTCGAGCATTTCCCGCGCCTTATCGTGACGCTCCAGGGCCAACAGGATCGTCCCGTAGGTATCGCGGAAATCCGGTGATTCAGGCGCGAGGGCATAAGCGCGTTCCGCATGAGGTAACGCAGCTTGGGAATCACCGGCGCGGTGCAATAGCCAGGCTAAATTATTGCGCGCCAAGGCATGCTCGGGACGTTGCTCGAGCAGTTTGCGGAAATGCTGTTCGGCCGGCTCAAATTGCCCGCGAATAAGATAGGCATTAGCAAGCTCAAGACGGGTTCCCAAATCTTGCGGATAGGTTTGTAACCAGTCGGCCAACATATCGATGGCTTGCCCGGATTGCCCGGCAGCATCGACAGCGCCGGCATAACGCCAAAGCTGAAAATTGGTTTCACGCAGCTCAAAGGCCCGGCGATAGGCTTTGACGGCGGCCTCGGCGCGCCCTGCTTTGAGGGCAATGGCGCCGGCAAGGTCAGCGACATTGGGATTATCGATGTATTGCCGCTGCAAGGACTGCAACAGCTTTTCTGCTTGCGATAGATCACCGTGATTGACCAGCAGCCGCGCTAGGGCAAGCTGGGCAGGGCCATGCTTGGGTTCGAGTTCCAGTGCTTGCCGCCAGGCCTCAATGGCCTGTTCCGGTTGCTGCCCCCGCTGATACGCCAGGGCTAAATTGCGCCAGGCAATGGCCGATTTCGGCTGCAGCTCGGTTTGCTGCGCAAAGGCTTGGCTTGCCTGCGTGAACCGCCCGGTGCGCAGCCGCGCCAAACCCAGCAATTCATGACCTTTGGCTTGCTGAACGGCGTCCTCGACCGGGGCTAATACCGTGATCACTTGATCGAGCTGCGCTTGTGAAAAATAAATTTCCGCCAGCGCCAGACGCGGCTGCACGGCATTCTGGCGCTGCTCGATCGCCCGCTTAAGATAATCGGCGGCGACGGCAAACTGGTCCGCTTTCGATTCCAATGCCGCCAATTGCATCAAGAACTCATAGGACGCGGGGTTTTCTTCTAGCAGCTCGGTATAAAGCGAACGGGCGCGCTCCAGCTTGTTTTGATTCAATAGCAATAAGGCATAATTCTGCCGGACATCCCGATCCCCGGGCGCAATCTCGAGCGCCCGGGCAAATGCCGTTTCGGCTTTGGCGAACTGCTTCATACGAGTATAGACAATCCCGGCCAGATTCCAGCCGATCGCCTGGTCCGGCCGGCTGGCCTGAAGCTGTTTGGCCCCTTTAAGGGCCGCGTCATACTCGCCCGCCTCGATCTGCCCCGCCACCATCAGTACCTCGGCATCGTCCCTGGCCGCATCGAACTCCTTGGCTTTGGCGAAATTGGCCAAGCCGGCTTCGGTCTCGCCGGTGGCCATTTGGGCCAGACCGAGTTTGATCAAGGCATCGGCATTGTCCGGTTCCAAATTCACCACGCGCTGAAAGGTCTCGGCGCTCAGGCGCAGATCCCCCGAGCGCAGGGCACCGCTGCCGACAGCCTGCAGCAAGCCGCTATCGACGGCCTCGAAATTCTGCAATCCGGCGAGGGTTTGGGCGGCCGCCTCAGGGGTACCGAGCTGCACTTGGGTCGCGGCCAGCAGGCGCCGTAATGCCAGGTTATCGGGAAATTGCCGGCTCAGGGGCTCAAGATAGGCATGCGCTTGCTCGAAACGCTCGAGCCGATAATTCGCCAAGCCGGCCACATAGCGGCTCAGATGGTGTCCAGACGCCTGGTCCAGAACCTTTTTCACAGCTTGTAGGGCTTGGGTGTTATTAGACGCCTGAAGCGCGATTACGGCCTGCATGTAATTGGCACTCGGCAGATTGGGATAGGTCTTCAAGACGACACTGAGCGGTTCTTTGGCCTGCTTCATTTCCCCTGAAGTCCACAGAGCCTTGGCAAGCGCGAGTTGATACCCCACGTTATGCGGTTGGATGGCCACCGCCTGGCGATAAGCTGTCACGGCCTGCTGGGGGTTGTCCTGCGCCATGGCCAGATCGCCCTGTAATGCCAGCCCTTTGATGTCCTTGGGGCGCTCGGCCAGCAGCCGCTCGAGCCATTGCGCCGCCTGCGTCAGCTCACCGCGCGCATAAGCCAGCAAAGCCTGACCGCGCCAGGCGGTCGGCGACTGGTCATCCACCGCCAGGGCCGTGTTAAACGCCTCGGCAGCCGCTTGTGCCTGACCGGTACGGAATAACGCCTCCCCTCGCATCACCAGCAGTTCAATGCGCGCCGACGCCGGTAGTTTCGCGATTGCTTGCGGCTGCAGGGATTCGGCTTGTAGCAGGGCCTGCGGGTCATCGCTCAGCAAAGCCCGCCCCAGGGGCACCGCGACCCGCTCCAGGGGCATCCCCAGCCGCAGCGCCTGCCTGAGCTCCTTCGCCGCGGTCTGCGGCTGGCCCAGTTCCAGGGACACAGTACCGAGTAGCCAGCGCGCCTGGGTATTGCCGGCATCCTGGCGCAGCGCGTTTTTCAGCTCGATCGCCGCCGCTTGATAGCGCTTCTGGTCCAGATGGGTACGAGCGCGGTCCACATATTCCGAGGCGCTTACTTGGACCTTTTCACACGCCGGTAATGTTAGCGCAACGGTCACAATCAGCCCCTGCAGGGACAGAGCAGGCAGCCACCCAGAAAGAATCAAGTGAAACCAACGCATGCGCATTTCCTCATGAAGATCAATGAATGACAAGCATCTTAAGGTAACGCGATTGGAGAGCAAGGTGAATCCCATGAAGCGCAAAAAAAAGCCCCTGGATACAGGGGCTTTTTTAGCATACAGCCTAATTAATCGCTAGCACTTCATTCAGCGGATCGCTTAACTTTAGGCAAGCGCACGGCGACGGCGAATAGAAGCCAGACCAAGCAAACCAAGCCCCATCAGCGCAACCGTTCCAGGCACTGGCACGACAACCAAGTCGGTCGTTGCCGTCGAGTCGATCGTAAATGTGTATTCCTCATTCGCGCCCAGTACACCCGTACGGAATATCATGGTGTCACTGTCGTCTCCACCGATTGTCGTAAGGTCAGGATATACAGAGGCTAAAGACCATGAAGACGTCTCACTCGCATCATTAACCGTGCTGGCGCCAACATTCAAGATGCCAAGCTGGTTTTGGTTCGCACTATTATAACCAGCCTCGATCGAATCACCTAAATCCAGCCCTAAGAAAGGGATTGCAGTCTGGTTACCATCGAGCAAACTGAGACTGAATGTTGCATTAGCGCTGGCAAACTCGTTGTCAGTTTCGCTATCAAAGGCGGCGAAGGTTTCCCGAGTCGGATCGAGCAGAAGACCAATCCGTATGTCGCGATCTGGTGTGATCGTGAACTGTGATGAATTGGTCAGTTCAGAATTGGCATCCGCTTGAATAGGCCCCGTGGTGCTAGATTTAGCAATCTGATCAGATGCAGCTTGGGTTCCATCTAAGCCGGTACCGCCCGTAACTTCACCGTCTGCGTACGAAAAGTCAGCTGTCCCGAGATCGGCCCCCGTCAGCATACTGAAGCTGTCTTCGCCAACCGCGGCGCAATCAGCTCCATCGCCGGCGCAAGCCGCATCCACACCGAACGGCAAGTTAGCAATATCATTAACCTCATTATTGGTCTGGTCAGCATCCGCACCAAAGTTGACACTTTCGGTCAATACTTCGTTAAAGCTCCCTAAGGTAATGTCAGTTCCCAATTCCAGCGAATCCCCTGTAGCCAAATCAATCAATTGAAAGTTGGTATAACCGATTTGAGCTGAGGCTACCGCTGCGGCATTGGTATTAGTCGCACCTACCAGCACCACACC
>CAYFSA010000105.1:0-10161 GCA_964345605.1 uncultured Ectothiorhodospiraceae bacterium | reverse complement strand
ACGGTGTGGCAGATGGGTGATATGCGCTTAACGCGAATGTGTCATAAGTCGGTAATATGGCAAGCTTGTCGCAAACCAGCGACCTGCGCTTCAGTTGAATATTGGGCAGCCAATCGAATCAGAGGTAAGGTATTCGCGCCCCCCTACTTCTGTCGTCAGGTATTATGCCCTTTAGCCTACATTGCCTGTAGCCCACATTGTTTGTAGTGTTCAGTCCGCCTCGCTTGTCCCGGCAATCGGGCGGTGCTATGTTTTGCACATTCGCAAATGCCGGGTGCCAAACCTCAGATTTATTCTCGCTCCCTTGCCGTTTCCTTAGGTCCTCTCACGGACGGAATTATGCATGGAGATCCACAACCCACCCCTGCGTCTGCCGCCACCGGACGGCTTGCGTCCCGATCAGGCGCGGCCGCGCCCGGCATTAGAACCACCCGCCCAGCCAGCCAAGGTTGCCGAGCGCTCGCAGCCGCGCGACGCCCTGGCGCCACAAATTTTGCAAGGCGAGGTTGTAGCCGAGGATGAAGCCCGTAATGTACAGCCTCCAGTCGCCCAAGTTCGTCTGCGACTCACCCAGGCCGAGACGGCGGAGCAGCGTCTCGGCCAACATGGGCAACCGCCAATGAATCCCCACGCGGCGAAGGCCCTGCAGGCCTATCGCCGGGCCGGCGAAGACGACGACGGCAAACGCCTGCTCGACACGTTTGCCTGACGGCCTTTACATCAATGTTTCCAAGCGATGCGCGGTATAGCGGCCGGGAATGGTGTGCGCGGCAATGTCGAGTAAATGCCGATGATGCGTCAGCAATAGGACTTGGGTTTGCCCGGCCAGTTCGGCCAAGACCTGCAGACCCGCCGCAGCCCGCGCGTCATCGAAATGGATAAACAAGTCATCGGCAATAAACGGCATGTGCACCGCCTTGCTCAGCATGTCCTCAATGGCTGCCAAGCGCAAGGCCAAATAGAGCTGATCCCGGCCGCCGTCGCTTAAGCCGGTCACCGGCACGGAGGCACCGCCATCGGCAGGCCGCACCAGCAGTAACGGCGTCTCGCCGCTATCGTAATCGACTTCGAGCCGACCATAACGGCCGCAAGTCAAGGTCGCGAACAGGCGGCTGGCGATCCGCAGGATAGGCCCTTCGTGCAGCCGGCGATAACGGTTGATGGCATAGCGCAGCACGCTGGCTGTCGCCTGCAGCTGAATGTACCGCTCCGCAGTGCGCAGCGCGCTGGTGCCTGCCTGTTCGGCCTGCTCCTTGGCTTGGGCCGCCTGACTTTGCGCGCTGCGATATTCAGTCAAGATTTGCTGATGCTGGGTCAGCGTCGCGGTCACATCCTGGATTTGCTGAAACAGCTCGCCTTCCTGCGCCTCCAGTGCCTCGATTCGCGGTCCCAGGGCATCCGCATCGAGTCCATCTGTGGCGGCGCGCAACTCGCTCTCGCTCCGCCCTTGCCCCGCCTGCACCAAGTCGGCACGCAGCTCGGTCAGCTTGGTTTCGAGCCGGGTCCGCTCCTCGGCCTGGGCGAGTAACGGCCAGGCTTCGGTCAGCGTCTCGACCCCGGCCAATTGCAAGGTATCGGCCAGTTGCTCGGCGGCGTGCTGCGAACGGCGCAAAGCCGTCTGATAAGCCTGCCGGCGATGGTCACAGGCCGCCGTATAATCCTGGCGCAGCTTGGCGTTGGTGCGGGCCGACGCCAGGCGCTCAGCCAATTCCCGCGCAATCTCCGCAGGCGCCTGATTGGCCGAATCGGGCGCCAGTTGCGCGGCTAACGCCTTCGCCCGCGCCTCCAGGTCCACATGATGCCGCTCGATGGTATCGATCTGCCGGCGCAGTGTTTCGGCCTCGCCATGAGTCTGTCGGATGGCATCCCAATTATCCAGCAAGGCATCGATATCGGCCGGGTCCGTATCGCCACGCCGGCCGATATGAGCCATCTGCGCTTCCCAGGCCTGCTGCCAGGCGGCCAATGCCTGCCGGGTGTTGTCCAGCTCGAGCTGCTGATTGGCCGCAGCATGTTCGCACTCGGCTAGGTGAGCCATCGCGCTTTGCCGCTCGCGTGCCTGTTGCGTGAGATGCTCTGCGAGCCGGCGTGCCTGGCTCAGCAAAGCGGCAAAATCCAGATGCTCGGTTTGGCTCGCCTGACCCAGACCGTTCAAAGCTTGCGATAATTGCATACGACGCTGATCGACTTGGGCTTCGAGTGCCTGGGCACGCTGAATAAGGACCCGCCATTGGGTTGCCTCACGTTCGAGCGTTTCCAGGGCTGTCCGCCATTCCAGCATGGCATTCGGTGCGGCAGGCGGCACTGCCGTCGCCGTCCAGAGCTGCTGCCAGGCAGCTTGCAATGTTTGCTGGGCCTGCTGAGTCGTTTGGCGCTGCGCTTCGAGGGTGGCCGCTTCACCGGCAAGTCTGGCCAATTCATCATGAATATGCCCCAAACGGGCGGAGGTCTCGGCCGCTTCGAAGCGCTCGTCAGCCAGCCGATCGGCTTGCTCGACCGCTCGCTCATACGCTGCCGGCAGATCGTCAGCGCCGGCAAAAGCCGTAATTGCCCCCGTTGGCAGCGCTTGCGCGTCGATATACTTGGCCCGCAGCAAACGCCAACCCGTAGCCCGTGCCTCCCGTGCCGCGACAAGGGTCTCCCGGGCGATCGCCCCCTGATTGGTAGTCAGCTCCCGCCATTGGGCCTGCAGTCCTTGCTGCGCCCGCGCATTGCGTTGTTGGTCACTGTCGAGCTCGCTGAGCTGGCGCTCGAGCTCAGCAAAACGGTCGGCATAATCCCGCAGCGTGGCCGCGGCTGGCACGTCAGCCAGGCTCAAGTCTGCCGGCAAGGCCGGGTTCAGTCGCTGACGGGCCTGCTCGATTTCGGTATGTTTTTCCGCGGCGGCCGTTCGGGCCTGGGTAGCCCGCGCCCCGAGCTCAGGATCGCGATCGGCATTTGCGATCGCCGCCCGTAAGGGCTCTATGTCTGGCAGCTCGGGCCATTGCGAGGCGTTCTGCCGCGCTTGATCGACGGCCTGAGCGGTAGCTTGCTGTTGGCGCTGCGCCTGCTCAAGGCGCTGGCTCAGACTGGCGTATTCCCGGGCCAAGCGGCGCACAGCCGCAGTTTCAGTCGTATCCGGCAGGTATGCGGTCAAATGCTGCAGACTCAGCTCCGGCCGTCCGACATCCCGCAGCAAGTCGTGCAAACGCTGCTCGGCAGTACGTAAGGCCGCTTGCTGGCGCGGCAAGGCTTGGGCTTCCTGGGCTGCCAGGGTTGCCTGTTCCCGCAGCTGGCCAATTGCTTCGGCCTCGGCCAGAATCGCCTCGTCCACTTCGATCGCGGCAAGTTGGTCAGCCGCCGCTTGACGTTCACGTTCACTCGTCGCGACTTCGCGCTGCGCCGTTCGCCATGTCTCGGCTGCCGAATCCAGGCGCCCCCGGTAATCAGCCGGTAATCGCGGTACCGCGACCATCGGCTGCAAGGCTTCAGCGGTCAGATCGATTTGACGCAGCAGCGGAATCACTTGCCTGGCCCGCTGCAACTGGATGCGCTCCTTCTGCCGCGCGGCACGCTCGGCCGCTAGGGCATCTCGGCGCGCTTGAGCCGTGCCGACCGCTTGCTCAACAGCATCGTAATCTCGTCCCGCCAGCATGGCTTGGCGCATGCTTTTGAGGGCTTCGTCCCGCTGGCGCAAAGCGCTGGGCAATTGCTGCTGCCGGCCGCTCGGTTTGAACAGTCTCGTCGCTTCCTCATCCAGTGTTTGCAAATGATTGACCAGCCAATCCAAGCCGGCCCCGGCTTGAAACAGCATGCGGCCGAGGTCATTACGGTTGGCCAGAATCGCTTGGCCGCCCTCGCGCAGGCGGCTGTGATTCAAGCTGAATTGCCAACGAAAGCCATCGCGATCGATACTCGGCAGAAAGCGCTGTAATGCTGCCTCATCTAGGGGCTCGCCGGCCCGATCCAGCAGCGTGTTTTTATTCCCCTTACGGCGCCAGACCTCCAGGTGCGCATCACCTGCTTCAAGGCACCCGCCGACCATAAGATCGGCGTAGGGGAAACGATAGGCATAGGGCGTTTGCGGATCGAAGCCATAGAGCCAATCGGCCAGCGCCGCTTGGGTGGTCGATTTGCCGATTTCGTTGGCGCCGACCAGGATATGGAAATCCGGCTGCCGTCCCGGCAGGTCCAGTTTTAAATCGGCCAAATGGCCATAGCGATGCAGATGGATGGCGGCAAAGCGCATACGTGAACGGCTGTCTCGTGTTTATCTTGACGTTTAACCTGGCTGTGAGCGGTTCAGCTCGAAGCGCCTTGCAAGGCATACAAATCCGGCAGCACGGCCTGCACTAACGCGCTATAGTCCCCGGCACGCAAGGCCGTTATCAAGGGGAAATCCTCGGCCCAATCGGCATCATCGCCCGTCAACAGCTCCCGGGGCAATTTATTCAGCACAGGCGCCAAAGATTGGCGAAGCTGCTCGGCCAGCTCAGGGTCCGTATCGGCAGCCGCCAGTAAATCGGCGAGCAGATCGCCGGCTTCTTGCGGCGCCGTGGCAGGCGCCATAGCAGGTGGCGCCGTCGCCAGACGCACACGTTCCAACCAGCAATCGGGCCAACCCAACATAGTGGCTTGCAAAGCAGCCTCCAAACCGGCGTAATCGGCTGCAAGCTGGGCATGCGCGGGCGTTTGCCCCTGCAGGCAAACGCGCACCGCCGCCGGCCGATTCTCGGCGCGCGCGGCGATCGCCGTTTGCAGCAGCTCGCTGCAACGGGCCTGCACAGCATCTCGATCCGTGCAATCACTGACATCGACCTCTACCTCGAGCCAGCGCACGACATCCAGGATCAGCCGATCCACACCAGCTACTTGACCGTCCCGCACCGTCACCGCAACACAGCCCTTGGCGCCGGTTTCCCGAATATGGCGGCCCTGCAGATTGCCGGGGAACACGAGCCACGGGGCCTCGTTGATAATGGCATATCGATGCACATGACCCAGGGCCCAATAATCGTAGCCGAAACCGCATAATTGCTCGACCGAACAGGGTGCATAACGGGCGTGCCGGGCGTCGCCCTCCAAGGCCGTATGCAAAACGCCGATGTTGACATAGCCGGGGATGGCTGCCGGATAATCGTTGACCAGATTGGTTTCGACCTTTTCTTGCGCAAAGCTCTGGCCGTGCAATGCCACGCCGAGATCGTCGAACAGGATGGTTTGCGGTTGCTGGTGGTCAAAATGGTATGTATTGGCCGGCAGGGGCAGGCTGCGGGTAATGCGGCTGGCGGCATCGTGATTGCCATAGAGGATGACCGCGCGGATTCCGGCCCGATTCAAGCGCTCCAATTCGTTGACCAGGAACAGCCCCGTGGCGAAATCCGGCCAGTCACCGTCGTATAAATCGCCGGCGATCACGACGAAGGCGGCCGGCATCGCCAGCGCCTGGTCAACCAGATTCTGCAGCGCGACCCGGGTCGCTTCACGGAATTGCGCGACCGGGGCGCCTGCATAAGCCGTCAGCCCCCGCAGCGGACTATCCAGATGGATATCGGCGGCGTGCAGGAAATGGAAATTCATGAGATCGTTGCTTCGCTTCGTTTATCGGAGCGCCGAGGTTAACCCAGGATTTTCGTCTATGGCTATCATCACCCTGCGCAATTTGAGTCTCAGCTACGGTCAGCAGCCGTTACTGGACCAGATCAACCTTGCCATCGAAGCCGGCGAGCGGCTTTGCTTGGTAGGCCGCAATGGCGCCGGCAAGTCGAGCTTGCTGGGCGTCATAGCCGGCGAGATTCAGGCCGATGACGGCGAGCTCAGCATCCAGGACGGGCTGCGGATCGCCCGCCTCGCCCAGGCATTCGCGCCGGACACAGCAGGCAGTGTCTATCAAGTGGTGGCGGCCGGCTTAGGTGATATGGGTGCCTTGATCGCCCGTTACGAAACCTTAGCCGCGCAAGTCAGCACCACCCAAGACCCCGCCAGCCTGGCCGAGCTGGAAGCCTGTCAACATGCCATCGAGACCGCTGACGGCTGGACTTTGCAGCCGCGAATCACGGCCACCCTCGAGCAATTCGGCCTGGAACCCACAGCGGCATTCACGCAACTATCCGGCGGGCTCAAGCGGCGCGTCCTGCTCGCCCAAACCTGGGTAAAGCAGCCCGACCTGCTGCTCTTGGACGAGCCGACCAACCATCTGGACATCGATGCGATCACCTGGCTGGAGACTTTTTTGCGCAATTGGCCCGGCACGCTATTATTTATCACCCATGATCGGGCTTTTTTGCAAAGCCTGGCCACCCGGATCATCGAGCTGGATCGCGGCCAGCTCAACGATTTCCCCGGCGATTACACCACTTATCTGCAGCGCAAGGCCGAGCTGCAGGCCGCCGAAGACAAACAACAAGCCCTGTTCGACAAAAAGCTGGCGCAGGAAGAGGCCTGGGTGCGCCAGGGCATCAAGGCACGGCGCACGCGCAATGAAGGCCGGGTACGAGCGCTCGAGCAAATGCGCCAGGCGCGCGCCGCCCGGCGCGAACAGCTCGGCCAGGCCCGCTTAGCCGTACAGGATGCGGAGCGTTCCGGCAAACTGGTCGTGGCGGCTGACAAGGTCGCTTTGCAGCTGGGCGAGCGCTGGCTGATCCGTGACCTGACCACGACCATCCTGCGTGGTGACAAGATCGGCATTATCGGCCCCAACGGCATCGGCAAAACCAGCTTGCTGCGCCTGCTGCTCGGCGAGCTGCCGCCGACCCAGGGCAGGTTGCGTTTGGGGACCAAGCTGGCCCCGGTGTATTTCGATCAGCACCGTGCCAGTTTGGATGATACCCAAACCGTGCAGGAGAATGTTGGCCAGGGCCGGGAGATGCTGACCATCAATGGCCAGACCCGGCATGTTTTGAGCTATCTACAAGACTTCCTGTTCTCGCCAGCCCGGGCCCGCCAGCCGATCAGTGCCCTGTCCGGCGGGGAACGCAATCGGCTGCTGCTGGCTAAGCTGTTCACCCAGCCGGCCAATCTGCTGGTCTTGGATGAACCCACCAATGACCTCGATGCCGAGACCCTGGAATTGCTGGAAGCCCTCTTGGTCGAATTCAACGGCACAGTGCTGCTGGTCAGTCATGATCGCGCCTTTTTGGATAATGTCGTCAGCAGCAGCTTGGTGTTTACGGGCGCCGGTGAAGTGCATGAATACGTCGGTGGCTACAGCGATTGGCTGCGGCAGCGACCCGCCCCGACGGCCGCGCCAGCCAAGCCCGCGGCGCCGGCCAAAACCGCGGCTGCCCCGAAGCCCCAGAACGACGGCAAGCGTCTGGGATACAAAGAGCAGCGGGAACTGGCCGAGCTTCCCGAGCGCATCGAAACCCTGGAGGCCGAGCTCGAGCCTATCCAAGCTCGGCTGGCGGACCCCGCGTTTTATCGCCAACCCGACAGCGATGTGGCCGCGACCCAAGCCCGTCTTGCGGAGCTGGAAGAAGCGCTGCAAACAGCCTACAGCCGCTGGGAAACCCTGGAAGCGCATGCGCGTTAAGCCAGGCCCATTGAGAGTGCTATACTTATAGGCTTGATCGGCACTCGCATGAACCCTTTTGGCTCAAGCAGCAGCTGATCGCAAAAGATTTTTCGCCGACCGTTGCGCGGGATACTTATGAAAATTGCCGGGCGTATCTTCTTATCGTTTTCCACCCTGACTGTGCTGGCGACGCTCATGGTCGGGCTGGCAATCACCTATGGCAGTAGCCGGTTCATCAAATCGGCGACCGATAGCCGTATCGTCCATACGCTAGATTTGCTCGAGCACGAATTGACTTATCTGTATGACCATCTCGCCCAAGACACGGAATTTCTCAGTAAGACGCTGATCGAGCTCAATGGCAAACGAGTTGACGTCGAAAATATCGCAGCCAGCGATCGTCCGCAGTTCGATCAGCGCCAATTAGCCCATCTATTCCGCGCCTTCCTGCGCAGCCGACCAACTTATTTCAAGCTGACATTGACCACCCCCCAAGGCCAGGAAAGGGTTCGCATCAGCCGGCTTGGCGGCCACGTCGTCGAAACGCCCGAACGGCAACTGCAAGCCAGCACTCAGCCTGAATACATCCAGCAAGCCCTGCAGCAGCAAACCCGCACCACCGTGTTCTCGCGCATCGCGCTCAACCGCAACCCGAACGGCCAACTGGAAACCCCGCCGCGACCGGTGCTGAACGCCGCCAAGGTGGTCTACACATCGACTGACCAGCCGCTGGGCGTGATTATCATCAGTGTCGGCATGAAGCAGGTCTTCAATCGTATGCGCACCTTCGCTGACGAGGACGCCGTACTGATACTGGCCTGCGCCGAGCACGGCGAGCTGATCATGCATCCCGACCCCAACCGCACGTTCGGCAATGCCTGCGGCGGCGAAGGCGAAACCCATTTTATTCAGCAAGAAATACCCCGTGCCAAAGCCCTGGTCGATGGCTCCGAGTCGATGATCAAGCCGAGCGAGCAAGCCTTACAGAGTTTCGATGCCAGCTTGGGACGGCTGCGCCGACTGGATTTGCAAGCCTCGCCAAGTGGCGGGCTGATCCTCGGCGTGCTGGCCACACGCAAGGAGGTGCATGCCAGTATCGCTCAAATCCATCGTCAGAGCGCCATGCTGATCCTCAGTTTCGCGATTGTCGGCTTTTTCCTGTCGTTCCTGCTGGAACGCCGGATCAGCGGGCCGCTGCGGGATATCACCCACGCCGTGCGCCGCGCCGCGCGCGGCGAGCATGTCGAGGGACTGCCGCTGGAACGCCATGACGAAATCGGCACGCTGGCCCGGCGTTTCGACAGCCTGATTCGCAAGCTCAACAAGAAAATCAATGTCTTGAATGAGCAGGAGTTGCGCATGAAAGGCCTGATCCAAAGCTGCAACGACGCGATTTTAGAGATCGACGAGGATGGCAGGATTGAAGAATACAATCGCGCCGCCCAGGCCATGTTCGGCTACGCTCGCGACGAGGTGATCGGGCACAACTGGCGCATGCTCCTGCCGCATACCGATGGCGAGCACGCCCCGGACACGCCTTGGCGTTTTGTCGAGCATGGTGATGCCAAGGTCATCGGCGTCGGCCAGCGAGTGCAAGGGCTGCACAAGGATGGACGTTTGCTTAACCTTAATATGGCTGTGCATCCTTTCGAGTTTCATGAGCATTATAAATTCACCGCTACGTTGCATCGCCTCGATGCCGACGATGACTGGCCGATTGCGACACCGAGCTGAGTACTGCTAGCAGGTCCCATGGCCGGTCATCCATTTAGCGACTATGTCGGACGCTTCGCGCCCTCGCCCACCGGGCCACTGCATTTCGGCTCCCTGATCGCCGCCCTGGCCAGCTTTCTGCAAGCCCGAACCCGGGGCGGACGCTGGCTGCTGCGCATCGAGGATATTGACCAGCCACGCGTGGTCCCCAAAGCCACTGAATGGATTTTGCGCAGCCTCAAAGCCCATGGCCTGGAGCCCGATGGCCCACCGCTTTATCAGAGTCAGCATCAGCCGGCCTATCGCGAAGCCCTGGCCCAGCTCCAGCAGCAGGGGCTGGTGTATGCCTGCGCCTGCACACGCCGGGCCATTCGGGATGCGGCACCGCTCGGACCTTACGGCGCCATTTATCCCGGCACCTGCCGCCAGCAGCGCCTGCCCTGGCACCACGGCTATGCCATTCGCCTGCGCACGGATAACCGCGCCTGGGGTTTTACCGATCGCCTGCAGGGCCATTTCAGCCAACGTCTGGCCGCTGAAGTCGGCGATTTTGTCCTGCGCCGCAGTGACGGGCTGTTCGCTTATCAGCTCGCGGTCGTGGTCGACGACCATGCCCAGGGCATCACCGAGATCGTGCGCGGCGCCGACCTGCTCGACTCGACCCCGCGCCAATGTTATTTGCAGCATTGTCTCGGCCTGCCGACGCCTGAGTATCTACATCTGCCGGTGGCGATCGCCCCCTGCGGCACCAAACTCAGCAAGCAAACCGGCGCGCCCGGTCTGGACGATGCCAAAGCCCCCGCTCAGCTTTGCGCTGCCCTGACCCATTTAGGCCATCCACCCCCGCTAGACCCCCTCCGGGCCAGTGTCGATGAAATCCTACAATGGGCTCTGGCTCATTGGGAGCCGCAGCGCATCCCTGCGCAACGTGCCCTGCCCGCACCGCAAGCCGCTTC
>CAYFSA010000104.1:1395-10197 GCA_964345605.1 uncultured Ectothiorhodospiraceae bacterium | reverse complement strand
CGTCCCGGCTGATGGCTCGACCCAGGGTATCGAGGCAGCCGCGTTCACCGACGAAGGCCGCTTAGTGGACTCGGGCCCATTCGATGGCCTGAGCTCGGCACAGGCCTTCGAGGCCATCGCCGACTGGTTGACCGAACGGGGCCGGGGACAACGGCGGGTGAATTTCCGGCTGCGCGATTGGGGGGTCTCACGCCAACGGTATTGGGGCTGTCCCATCCCGGCCATCAAACGCTCTGACGGCCGTATCGAACCAGCCACCGAGCTGCCGGTTCGTTTGCCGGAGGATGTGGTCGTCGATGGCTCCGGCTCACCGTTGAAAAAAATGCCCGAGTTCTATGATCTGGGCAATGGCGATGTCCGCGAAACCGATACCTTCGATACCTTTTTCGAATCGAGCTGGTATTTCGCCCGCTATTGCTGTCCGGATAACGATCAGGCCATGCTGGACGAGCGCGCCAAGTACTGGCTGCCGGTTGATCAATACGTGGGCGGGATCGAGCACGCCATCCTGCATCTATTGTATGCGCGCCTGTTCAATAAGCTCTTGCGGGATGAAGGCTTAGTGACAAATGACGAGCCGTTTACCCGTCTTTTGACTCAGGGCATGGTGGTGGCCGAGACGTTTTATCGGCGCGACGAAGCGGGCCGCTTCCATTGGTTCAATCCGGCCGATGTCGAGTTAACGCGTGATGAGAAGGGCCGCATCACCGAAGCGACCTTAAAAACGGACGGCCGGGCGGTGTACCCCGGCGGTGTCGAGAAGATGGCCAAGTCCAAGAACAACGGGGTCGACCCCCAGGTTATGATCGATCGCTATGGCGCCGATACGGTTCGCTTGTACACCATGTTCACGGCGCCGCCGGAACAGAATCTGGAATGGTCCGATGAAGGCGTGGAAGGCTCCTATCGTTTCTTGCGGCGCCTCTGGAATCTGGCCCAACGAGCACCGGCCGCTGCTGCATCAGGCGAGCTGGACGCGCCCCAGCAAGCCGCCCGTTGCGAACTACACGAAACCTTGCAAAAAGCGTTATACGACTACCAACGCCAGCAATACAACACGGTGGTTTCGGCCTGTATGATCATGGTTAACACCTTGAGTCGGCTTGGCGACAGCGAGGCCGACCAGACCGTATTGCGTGAAGGCTTGAGTATCGTACTGCGCCTGCTGGCGCCCATCGCACCGCATATCACCCATCACCTCTGGCGGGACTTGGATTACGGCGAGAACATCCTGGATGCCGGTTGGCCGGTGGTCGATGAGCATGCCCTGGCGCGCGCTCAAATCGAATTGGCAGTGCAGGTCAATGGCAAACTGCGCGGGCAAATCCTTGTGCCCGCCGAGGCCGAGCGCGATACCATCGAACGCACTGCACTGGAAAACGAAAATGTTCAGCGCTTTACCGTGGATAAAGCCGTCAAGAAAGTGATCGTCGTGCCTAACAAGCTGGTGAATATTGTGGTGCAATAAGCAGGTGTCATTGCGTGGCGGCCTCTTCGCCGTGTTATTCATTGCTGCAGTGTTCAGCCAAAGCTGTGGCTTCACCTTCCGGCAGCGGCCCTTGGACCCGGAAACCCTGGGGCGGGTCTATCTGCGGCAGCAAGCTGAGGCGTCCAAGTTTGTACGGTATTTAGAACGTGCCTTGGCGCGCCGCGATGTCGTTTTGGCCCAGGCGGCCGAACAGGCCGACACCCGGATTAGCCTGCATGAGGTCGGGTATCGGCGCGAGCTGCTAAGTACCGGTGCCGATGCACGGGCGCGGGAATTCGAGCTGGTGCTGACGGTGAGCTATAGCGCGCGGGCGACGGCCGAGGAAGGCTGGCGACTGCCCCGCCGGACGACAACCGTGCGGCGCGACTTTCTCTACGATGAGCGTGAAGTCCTTGGCAAATCCTGGGAGGAACAGCGCCTCTATGCCGAGATGGCCCGCGAGCTCGCCCGGCGTATCATCGAGCGGCTCGCTTGGCCTACCGCCAATCCGCAAGCCAGGAATTAATCAATTCGGCCTGGCACCCCGGGCCCTTGTCGACAATCACCCTAAGCGCCGAGCAAACCAGCCAAATGCCCGTTAGCGCGGCTGATGCGCTGGCGGAATAAGGTTTCGAAATCGTTGACCACGGAGTTCTTCACCACATCCATGGCGGTCAGCTGCGCCATCCAGGCATGCACTTTGGGTAATCGCGCCTGGGCCAGTACGGTTTGCAAACGATTCAACAATGCATAGCGCATGAGCAGCGGGGCGAAAGCCGCATCGATCAGGGCGAAATGGTTGCCATTGAAAAACGGACCGTTGCCGAGCACTTGCTCGATTTTGCCGAGGCTGGTCATGGCTTTGTCATGGGCTTGGCCGAACTCGTCTGCGTCGGCCGCCGTGATTAACTGGTTGAGCTGCCCCAAGCATTGGCCACCGAATTCGATCCAGGCGCGATTGATGGCACGCTGCAAGGGATCCTCGGGCATCAGGTTACCGGGGGTGACATCATTGATATACTCGTTGATGACCGCTGATTCGAACAATACCTGTCCGTCGACCTTGAGCAATGGCACCTTGCCGAGCGGCGAGAGTGTCTTGAACCATTCCGGCGGCTGGTTGATATCAATGTAGGTGATCTCGTAGGGTTGCTGCTTATACAACAAGGTGATGATACTGCGTTGCACGAAGGGGCAGAGCTTGAAGCTGATCAGTTCTAGCTGCATGTTGGCTCCTAATTGTCTCCTAACTATAAGCTTAAGCAAAAGCGTGGGTTATATGGCACGAAATGACAGCCAAGGCGCAACCGAAATGACCGCGCTGCGCGTCGATAAATGGCTCTGGGCGGCACGGTTTTTCAAAACGCGGGGCTTGGCCACGAGCGCGATCGACGGTGGCAAGGTACAGGTAAACGGCCAGCGCGTGAAGCCCTCGCGGGCCGTGCGTGTGGGTGATGCCGTGCAGGTGCGGCGCGGCCATGATGTCATGACAGTGGTTGTTGCCGGGCTCTCTGAGCGCCGTGGCCCGGCAACCGTGGCGCAGCAGCTTTATGAGGAAACCGAGGCCAGCCAGCAGGCTCGGGCCGAAGCGGCGGCACAGCGTCGGGTACTGCGTGAATCGGCGGATTTGATCAGTCCTGCGCAGCGCCCCTCGAAAAAAGACCGTCGCGAGATCCGCCGGCTGACCGGCAAGGAGTAATTCGTTATGCCCAAGCCCGAGACGCCGGCCCTGGCAGCCGATTGCATTATTCGCTTGCGTGCGCAACCGGCGAGAATCATCCTCATTGAGCGCCACAATCCACCCTTGGGTCTGGCCTTGCCGGGCGGCTTCGTCGATGTCGGCGAGACGGTGGAAGCTGCCGCCAAACGTGAGATGGCCGAGGAAGTGGGTTTGGCCGTCGAGCTCGAATGCCTGCTGGGGCTGTATTCCGATCCTGGGCGCGATCCCCGGGGGCATACGGTTTCAGCGGTGTATGTCGCTGTTGCCGAGGGTACGCCCCAGGCCGCCGATGATGCCAAAGCCATCATCATGGCCGATCCCGGCGACTTGGAGCTAGCCCTGGTCTT
Source organism: uncultured Ectothiorhodospiraceae bacterium (assembly GCA_964345605.1). GTDB lineage: Bacteria > Pseudomonadota > Gammaproteobacteria > CAYFSA01 > CAYFSA01 > CAYFSA01. The sequence continues at coordinate 6,662 of CAYFSA010000104.1, read as the reverse complement.
CGATCATCGCCGGATTTTGGATGATTATCTGCAATATCGGGAAACCGGCCGGGTTGCACCCGTACACTAAGCTATGTGTAGGGTGGGCTAGGCTTTGTAGGGCGGGTTTCAGCCCGCCAAGCTGCTGCCGATGCGGGTCGGTTGAAATCGACCCTACTGATCACTGACTGACCACTAAACGATATGACAATCAAAACCCGCTTTGCCCCTAGCCCGACCGGCCATCTCCATCTCGGCAATGTGCGCACCGCCCTGTTTAACGCCCTGTTCGCCAGGCGTCATAACGGGATGTTCTTGCTGCGCATCGAAGATACCGATGCCGAACGCAGCCGGGCCGAATACCAGGCCGCTTTGCAACAGGATCTTGCCTGGCTCGGCCTGGATTGGCAGGAAGGGCCGCAGTGCGAGGGGGGAGCAGGTCCCTATCGCCAAGCCGAGCGCGGTGAGCTGTATGCGCATTACTATCAACGCTTACAGGATTTGGAACTCGCCTATCCTTGCTTTTGCAGTGAGCAAGCCTTGAAGCAAGTCCGTAAAGCTCAGTTGGCTGCCGGTCAGCCACCGCGTTATCCGGGCACTTGTGCCCGTTTGAATGCCGCCGAGGTCGAGGCCAAGCTTGCCGCCGGCATTGCCCCGACTTTGCGATTTCGGGTGCCCCAAGGGACGGCTGTCGCTTTTACAGATCTGGTGCGCGGCGAGCAGCACTATCAAACCGATGAGATCGGTGATTTTATTATCCGTCGGGCCGACGGCAGCGCGGCGTTTTTCTTCTCCAACGCCATCGACGATGCCCTCATGGGGGTAACGCATGTGCTGCGCGGTGAGGACCATCTTACGAATACCCCGCGCCAACAGATGCTGCTGCAGGCTTTGGGACTACCCGTTCCCCGCTACGGCCACATCGCGATGATTGTTGGCCCAGGCGGTGATCCCCTGTCCAAACGCGCCGGCGCCGCCAGTATTCGCGAGCTGCGCGAGCAAGGCTATTTGCCCCTGGCCGTCAATAATCATCTTGCCCGGCTCGGGCATGCCTATGCCGATACTCACTTGTTATCCATGACGGCATTGGCCGAGCAATTTGACCTGGCTCATTTGGGGCGTGCCGCGGCCCGGCATGATCCGGCGCAATTGCAGCACTGGCAAAAACTGGCACTGGCCGAGCTTAATCCTTCCCAGCGGTGGGAATGGCTGATGCAACATGCCCCTGGCGTGGCCGATTGGGTACCAGAGGATAAAGCGCCGGTTTTTCTAGCGGGAGTATGGGGCAATCTCGAGCAGCCCGCCGATGCGGTATTCTGGGCAGAGCGTTTACTGGGCCGGCAGCCAATTCGCTCCGACCAAGCGAGGCAGGAAATCCAATCCGCTCAACCCATATTATTCGAGCATGCCTTGCAACAACTCGATGCAGAGCACGAGGATTTCAAAGCCTACTCCAAGGCCGTGGGTAAAGCGGCGAATTGCAAGGGGCGACAGCTATATAAACCGTTGCGTGCTGCATTAACCGGTGAGATTCATGGACCGGAAATGCAAGCCGTTTGGTCCTTGTTAGACGAGCACCAGTGCCGCGAGCGTCTGCTTGACGCCAAACAACTCTGTGAAGGAGCAAGCTAGGTAACAGAATTGGTGGGCCTGGACGGATTCGAACCGCCAACCAAAGGATTATGAGTCCTCTGCTCTGACCGTTGAGCTACAGGCCCGTCAATCGTTCAGGCGGCTGATAACTGCCTAAAATTACACGAATAGCAGAGCCGGTCGGTGGCAACCGACCCTTCACCCCGCCGCTGTAACAGTAGCATTTGCCAATGAATTTGCCCTGGCTCTGCTATTCGATGTCGAGAAAGGTGCGCAGCATTTCGGAGCGGGTCGGATGCCGTAATTTGCGCAGGGCCTTGGCTTCGATTTGACGAATTCGCTCCCGTGTGACATCAAATTGTTTGCCGACCTCCTCTAAGGTATGGTCGGTGTTCATGTCGATACCAAAACGCATCCGCAGTACCTTGGCTTCGCGGGGAGTGAGCGAGGCAAGGACGTTACGGGTGGTTTCGCCCAAGTTAGCCGTCGTACTGTGATCGACGGGCGAGATGACATTGATGTCCTCGATGAAATCGCCGAGATGGGAGTCCTCATCGTCGCCGATGGGCGTTTCCATGGAGATAGGCTCCTTGGAAATCTTCAAGACTTTGCGCACCTTGTCCTCAGGCATCTCCATCCGCTCTGCCAATTCCTCGGGCTGCGGATCCCGGCCCATTTCCTGTAGCATCTGCCGCGAGACCCGGTTGAGCTTATTAATGGTCTCGATCATGTGAACCGGAATCCGAATGGTGCGGGCTTGGTCTGCGATGGAGCGAGTAATGGCCTGGCGAATCCACCAGGTGGCATAAGTCGAGAATTTATACCCGCGCCGATATTCGAATTTGTCCACTGCCTTCATCAAGCCGATGTTGCCTTCCTGGATGAGATCGAGGAATTGCAGGCCGCGGTTGGTGTATTTTTTCGCGATGGAAATAACAAGCCGCAGGTTGGCTTCGACCATTTCCTTCTTCGCCCGCCGAGCCTTGGCCTCGCCAATGGACATGCGTCGGTTGATTTCCTTGATGTCGCCCACCGCCAGACCGGCGGCTTGTTCAATCTTGACCAGTTTCTGCTGGGCTTGCTGGATAGCCTCTTGACGCTGCTGCAAGCCTTGCGCGTGGCGTCCGCCTTGCTGGATTTGCCGTTCGATCCAGGCGAGATCGGTTTCATTGTCCGGGAAGGACTCGATGAAATCTTTGCGCGGCATATGGGCGCCATTGACGACCAATTGCATCACTTCGCGTTCGGCATGGCGAATTCGGTCGACCACGTCGCGCAGTTCGTCGATCAAATGTTCGGCCAGCCGTGACACCAGCTTTAATTGCATGAACTGTTGGGCAACGGCTTCGCGGGCTGCAGTAAAATCCCCCTCGCCGCTGTCTTTAATGGCCTGGGCTTGACTGTGGAGTTCACGCAGCCGCTCGAAACGGTGCGCGGCTTCTTCCGGGTCTGGACCGACATCATGTTCGCCCGCGTCTTCCTCGGCTTCATCGCCAACCTCGGCTGCCACGTCCGCTTCCGCTATTGCCACCGTCATTGTCGCAGGCGGACCCGTGCCTTCGGGTTGATCCTCGGGCTCGATAAAGCCCGTGATGACGTCACTGAGCTTGAGGTTGCCGGCGAGCACTTGATCATATTCGGCAAGCAGGACGTCAATGCAGACCGGATAATGAGCGAGCGCGAACAGGACCTGGGCCAGACCCTCTTCGATGCGCTTAGCGATCTGGATCTCGCCTTCGCGGGTCAGCAATTCGACCGTGCCCATCTCCCGCATATACATCCGTACGGGGTCGGTGGTCCGACCGAACTCGCTGTCAACCGTGCTCGCCAGGGCCGCTGCCGCCTCTTCAGCGGCGTCCTCATCGGTGGTCACTGTTTGATCCGAGAGCAGAATTTGGTCGGCATCGGGTGCGGTTTCATGGACTTCGATCCCCATGTCATTGATCATGGAAATGATGTCTTCGACCTGCTCCGGATCGACCACGGTATCGGGCAAGTGGTCATTGACCTCGGCGTAAGTAAGAAATCCTTGTTCCTTACCCTTGGCAATCAGTTCTTTCAATTGGGATTGTTGCTCTTCGTGTTCCATAACGCTCTATTGAAATGGAAAATTAGTTCGCAAGACAGAACCATACAGTTTAGCACGCACCCCGAGTTGTGTCGAGTTAGGGTGTCGCAGACCCGGTCGATGACGAGGCTGAGGGCGAACGTTTGAACAATTCGCGTAATTCATGCTTTTCCTGCTCGGTTAAGGTGCGTTGCAGATTGAGTTGCAGCAGTTCATCGATACGCTGTTCATCGGCTCGCCGCAGCAGGCGATTGACGGCGTCTTGAAATAAACGTTCCATGATCGCGGATTCTTCCGGTGTCGGCAGCCACTGCATCAGTTTGTGCAGATGAGGCGCATATTCGGTGTCGCGAATGCGCTCCCATAATGATGCCGTGTTGAGATTGGGATGGGCATGCACGATTTCAAGGAGATTGCATAATACGCCCATGCCCGGTGCGTCCAGGCTCCGCAGGCGTGCCAGATCGGTGACAGTCAGACCGACGTCCGGCCGGGCCAGCAGGACCGCGATAGCCTGGCGAACCGGTGTCAAGCGGACCTGATGGCTGTCGACAGGACGCGCTGGCGCGTCTGCAGATGTTGTCTTGCCGGGCTTTAAGGCGGCCTTGAACGCAGCGTCATTGCTATCGATGAGCCGAGCAACGGTGCTAATTAACTGGTCTCGCAGCAGCCCCTCAGGAATGCTTTGCAGCAGCGGCTTGGCCGCATTCGCGAGCTGGGCCCGGCCTTCTGCCTGGGTCGGCGGGTATTGCCGCTGTAATGTCTCGAGCAAAAAATGAGACAAACTGATCGCCTCCCGGGCAAGCAGTCTGAAGCCTTCGGCACCGCGCTCGCGGACCACACTGTCGGGGTCAGCGCCTTGCGGAAGGAGCAAGAACTCGATCTGGCGGTCATCCCGGACAGCAGGCAGGCTGGTGGTCAGGGCCCGCCAAGCCGCTTGGCGGCCAGCGTTATCGCCGTCAAAGCAAAAAGTGATGCGAGTGACGACCCGCAGCAAGTGCTCGACATGTTCGGCGGTGGTGGCCGTACCCAGGGTGGCCACGGCATTTTCGATGCCCGCTTCGGCCAAACTGATGACATCCATATAACCCTCGACCACGAACAGCTGCTGAAGATTCCGTTGTTGCTGCCGGGCCTCGTACAAGCCGTAGAGCTCCCGGCCCTTATGAAAGACCGGTGTTTCGGGCGAATTGAGGTATTTGGGCTCACCGGTATCGAGAATACGCCCGCCAAAACCGAGCACGCGGCCACGGCGATCCCGGATGGGGAATATGACTCGGTCGCGAAAACGATCGTAGAGGCCGCCGTTGTCCTTGCGAATCACTAAACCGGCGCTGACCAGATTGGCTTCGGCAAAATGCGGCTGCAAATGGCGCAGTAAGCTGTCCCAGTTTGGTGGTGCGTATCCCAGGCCGAAGCGTTTAGCGGTCTGACCCGTCAAGCCGCGCCCGCGTAAATAGTTTTTGGCCTTGTCACTGTTGCGTAGTTGCTGAGCGAAAAACTTGGCCGCAGCCGTTAACGCCGCGTACAAGGGGGCTGTTGTAGCCTGAGCAGAGCGGGCTGCCGCCTCATTCGCGCCTTCGCGCGGGACTTGCAGGCCTAAGTCTTGAGCCAGGGTTTCAATGCT
>CAYFSA010000104.1:0-1295 GCA_964345605.1 uncultured Ectothiorhodospiraceae bacterium | reverse complement strand
TCGCGCCTTCGCGCGGGACTTGCAGGCCTAAGTCTTGAGCCAGGGTTTCAATGCTTTCCACGAAATCCAGCTGCTCGAATTCCATGAGAAACCCGATGGCCGTGCCGTGCGCGCCACAGCCGAAGCAATGGTAGAACTGTTTTTGCGGGCTGACGTAAAACGACGGTGTTTTTTCGGCATGAAAGGGGCAGCAAGCACGGTATTCCTTGCCATGTTTTTGTAAAGCCACGCGTGTGCCGATGACTTCGACGATATCGGCTCGAGCGATGAGATCGTCAATGAAATGCTGGGGGATGCGGCCGGCCATCGTTGGCTATACCTGTTTAGCGGCCGCGCCGGATATCGGCATGGACTTGACTAAAACGCCGGACCCAGGGCGAGCTGGCGCGAACTTGCCGGGGCAGGGCGGCAATGGCTTGATTGGCCGCTGAGCGGGTCGCATGCGAACCCGCGACGATGATGAAAAAGATGCTGTTACCCCGTTTGGCGCGATAAAACCCGGCATTGGTCAAATCATGGCTGCGGATGTAGTCATGGGCTTGATCGGCGGAGGAAACCGCGGCCACTTGCACAGCGTAATGATCGGCGGGCTGGGCCAGCAGCCAGTCGGCACTCGGCGGCTCCGGTGGAGGGGGCGATGCCGACGCCGGCTGTTGTTCGGGCGTGGGCTCGCCATTGCCAGATGGGTCGGGCTGGCCGGCCGCGGGGCGGGCCGCAGTCGCCGTGTCCGGTGACCCGGCCGGCGCCGGGCTTGCCGGTTCGTTAGTTGGTTCAGCAGGTGCCGCTGAGGTCGATGCCGTGGCGGCATCAGGCGGGTCTTCCGGCGGTTTGGTTACCGTGTCGCGGGGCTGTTGAGCGGATTTCGCCGGCGGTTGCTGGCTACTCACCCTTGCCCCGTTGGCGTTATTGTCGGTCTGCGAGGCGGCCTCACCGGCGTCAGGGTTGCTCTGGCGTCCGGCTGCAGCACTGGCCGCGGTATTGGCCGAGGGCTGCTCGTCGGCTTGCGGATCCTCGGCGTTTGTTGGCGGTAACGAGGGCTGAGCGGGGCTGCTATCGGGCCGGCGGGGTGCTGCGTTCTTAAACAGCGGCGGGCCGGTGTCGTCGTCTGCAGCGGGGGGTTGAGGGGCGCCATTATCGGGTGCAGGTGGAATGGATAGCTGCATGGCTACGGTGAACAATAGGATGCCGATTGCCAGGACTGTGACCTGGGAGGGGCTGAGCTTGATCTTGAAGCGACGCCATGCGGGCAGTTTCAGTCTAGGCAATCGGGGTAGCTTGAACGTGCTAGGACTCGA
>CAYFSA010000103.1:0-10285 GCA_964345605.1 uncultured Ectothiorhodospiraceae bacterium | reverse complement strand
TGATGGTGGGCGAGCCGGTGGGATCGTCGTTGATGTCATTTAGATTAACCTGAATGGTCGCGCTATCCTGACTGCCTTCACTATCCGTCCCTTGAATGGTTAAGTTATGTTGAGTTTGCTGCTCGAAATCGAGCAAATCGCTATCGCTTACCCGAAGAATTCCCGTATTGACATCCATCGCCAGGGCGGCGTTTGAACCACTGATTACTCGATATTGAATGGCTTGACCTTCTCCATCGAGGTCGCTGCCGGTGGTGGCATCGTTGATATCCATGATTTCTGTCCCCGATGCAGTGTGCTCATCGACACTGACTGTTGCATTCTCAAGCACCGGCGGCATCGGGGGATCTTCTTCCGGTTCTTCGGGTTCTTCCGGCTCTTCGGTTGCTTCGGGTTCACCGGGTTCAGTCGGTGAGGTTGCCGATTCGGCTGTGCCGGGGGTCGTTGCATCTGATGCAGAAGGGGTTGTCGAGGTGCTTAATGAGGTGTCGTCCAGACTGGCAACCGGCGTGAAGGAATCGGTTTGGGGTGTAGACGCAAAAGGCGATGTGTCAACGGCTGACTCAACAGTGTCAATATTTTCGCTTTCGCTCTCCGGGCCTAAGTTGTTCTCGGTTGCGAGCTGTTCAGCAGAGGCGATAGGGGTGCTCTCGGTGGGTGCTTCATTGGTCGTTTCATTGGCCGTTGTCGATGGGGTATTCGCGTCAGTATCGGCCGTGTTGTTGGCCGTCGCGGGCGAGGCTTGCTCTGTCTGCGACGGCGAGTTTGCCGCCGCATCGCCTGGGGTGGCGTCCGCGTCGGTTGCGGCTGACTCGTTCGTTGGTTCGGCGTCAGGGGTTGAGGGGCTTTGCTGAAGCGTTGATTCTGTGTTGTCCGGTTCGCTTGGGCTATCTGTTGCCGAGGGCGCCTGGGTCGTTGTTGGGGCACCTTCATTGGCGGCTACAACGGTGTTGGGGCGTTCGGTTGTCGGTGTTGGCGCGCCAAGGTCAGCGATTGCCTCATTGCCTGCGCCAGGAGTGTCGCTAAGAGCGGTGATGGTAGATTGGTTTTCCGGCGCTTGCGGATTAGCCAACGCAGCGACGGTGGCGTTTTGTCCAGAGACGGGAACATTTTGTGTGGCGCGGGTTGAGGTGGCGGTGGTGGCGGCGGTCTGCGCTTGCTGGATAGCCACAGTGGCGGATTGACCGGCTGCCAGGGACTCGACTAGGGCGGCTTCGCCCCCGGCGGCTGCGTTGGCCACTGTTTGCTCAAGCTGCTGGTTGTCATTGGTGCCGGATGCTAAAGCGGTGCTGAGTTCGGCCTCGGCTGTGACGGGAACTTGCTGGGATTGCTGGGTCGCTGTGGCTTCGGCGGCGCTGCTCTGGGCCGTGCTGACCGCGGCGGCGGTTGCTTGACCTTCCGCGAGGGCGGCTGTCATGGTTTCGGCAAACACTTCACTATTGCCCTGGCCGGCACTACCCGTAAGCTGGCTTTGTGCCTGACTGGCTGCCCCGGGTGCGTTGGATGCTAGGGCGGCAACCATATTATCCGCCGGGGTAATGGGGACTGCTTGAGCGTTCGTGACGGTTTGCTGCGTCGCTTGCGCCGTTGTGGCCGCTGCCATGGCCTGGGCAGCGGATTGCCCCTGCGCCAGAGCATTGGTCAGGGTGTCGGCATTGCCCTGAGCGGCAATCTGATTGGCCGCCTGTTCGTCGCCACTCGCCAGAGCGGCGGTCATGCGGTCACCCGCCGATACTTCGACTGCCTGCTGGCGCGCTTGTTGGCTAGCGGCCTCGGTTTGCTCGGTTGCTGTCTGGACAGCCGAGTCGATTCCCTGGCCATCCGCCAGAGCGGCAATGAGTTGTTCCTGAAACAGGGCGGGGTTTTGTTGCTGATTGATCAGGGCTTGCAGGGAGCCTGTGTTTTCGGTGCCGCCGGCCAAGGCCAGCAGGCTTTGCATCGCCTCGGAGACTGGAACGGATTGTACTGCGGCAAGCTGTTCAGCCTGAGCGATGGTTGCCTCCGTGGTTTCCAGCGCTGCCGCGAGCGTGGTTTGACTGCCGAGTGCTTGTTGCAGGGTAGCGACAAAATCGCCAGCGGGTGATTCGCCTTTATTGTTCTTCGCAGGGGCATGTTGCTCAATTGTTTGCGTGATGTCCTCGCCCCTTGCCAGTGCATGGGCAAGGGCATTGCCTGCGACCTCGGTGTTCTCTCCGGCAATATTGGCTAAAGATTGGTCAACACTGGCAATGGCGTGACTCAAACTGGTCCCGACGTCGTTGCCCGTGTTGAGCTGGTCTATCAAGTTTTGTTTGAAGGCCTGCGTCAGATTGTCTATGGCAGCCGCCGACTCAACCGAACCGCTGAGTTCCTCGGCAATGATTTGCTCGATTTGCGCTAGGGCGGTGGCCGCTTCATTACCGCCGTTGGCCAGTGCTGTTTCGAGTTTTTCTGCTAGTTCGGAGAATTCGGAACCGGAACGAAGCGATTCGAGCAGCGTTGTCATGAGTCAATACCGATTATTGATCGATTGATGTTAAAATTTGCATAAGCTTTCGCCGCCACATTGTTCAGCAGCCCTTCCCTTGTAGGGAATGGGCACGAAAACTGATGTAATACCTATAATATAAATATAGCAATAAACTTGCCGACTCAGATTTCCCGCAAGGCCATGCCAAAATGGGTCAGCCACGGACTCAGCAGGTAAGCCAGGACACTGCGTGAGCCAATTCGGATGGCGCAGCGGACCTGCACCCCCGGGTAGAGCCGATAATCGAGTTGGCCGGCATGGAAGGCTTTGGTCTGGGGCTCGATTTCAACTTTGTAAAAGGCCACGCCCTCCTTGGAGACCAGGGTGTCCGGACTGATATGACGCACGGTGCCGCGGATAAACCCGAGCCGGCTGGCTTCTGGCGATAGCAGAGTGATGCGCGCACTTTGGCCGCTGCTGACATAACCGATGTCCTGGGTGGGTAACCGGGCTTCGATAATTAGATCGTCATCAAGCGGTACCAGCTCCAATATGGGTTCGCCCGGTTTAATGACGCCCCCCAGTGTGGACACATGAAGGATTTTGACGATCCCATTGACCGGCGATTTGATCAGGGTGCGGGCCTGATTGTCCTGCGCCGTGCGCAGGCTTTCCCGCAACTCGCGCTGTTTTTGTTCCAGCTCGGCCAGCCTGGAGCGTGCTTCTTCCTGAACACCGCGCCGCAGGGCTTTGAGTTTGGCGCGCGCTTCAGCCAGAGCGGCCTCAATACGGGGACGGCTCAGCTCGTCTGCACTGATTTTGCCTGCGAGCCGGCTGCGCTCTTGTAATAATTTGAGATGTGTCATGCGGTTGGTGATTTCCCGCTCCAGCAGTTGTTGGCTGATCTCGATTTGTTCTTCGAGAAAGCTCAGGGTTTGCCGGTTGTTTTGCAGGCGTCCCGCGATTTCGTCGAGTTCGCGCTCGCGTTGCGCGATCACGTTCTCCTGAGCGTTGATCTGCTCGCGCACGCGTTGCCGACGCACGAAAAACAGGGCCTTCGCCTTGGTGATGAGTGTCGGGGCTTGTTCACGCAGGGTTGCGGGAAAGCTCAGGTCCTGGTCGAGATCGGCTTCGGCTTCAAGCCGGATAATCTGAACGCGCTGGGCGAGCAGACGCGATTTCAGGGTCGCGACTTTGGCATCGGCCGCTGTCGAATCAAGCCGGATCAGGGGGTCGTTGACGGCGACGATTTGGCCTTCCTGTACCTGGATGGCGCGAATAATACCGCCTTCCAGGTGTTGGATCACCTTGACCTGGGAGGCGGGAGCGACTTCGCCTTTGGCCATGGATAGGACATCGATTTCCATCCAGGCCGCCCAGGCCAGAAAGCTAATAAACAGCAGTGCTACCAGCGCAATGAAGCCATGGCTGGTTAACCGGTTAAACAAGGTTTTCATCAGGAGTTCATAACTTCGTGACGCGGGCTGGTTGTGTTGTCAAGTCGAGCTGCAGGCCAGCCCCGCTAATCAGTTTGGGGTCATGCGTCATGATCACCAGGGTCTTATGGTGTTGAGCCAGCTCGATCATGATTCGATAGACGATCTCGATGCCATCATTGTCCAAGCCTTCAGTCGGCTCGTCGAAAACCACGAGCTGTCCTTCGGTCAGTAAGGCCCTGGCCAATGCCAGACGCCGTCGTTGCCCGGGCGAGAGATCCTGACCCAGCTGCGTCAGGGGGCGTGCCAGACCCTGAGGATGATCGGCCACAAACGAGTGCAGCCCCACGCGCTGCAATACCTGCCACAAGGCATCATCGTCCCAATCGGCCCGGTCTCGGGTGAGATTGCGGCGCAGGCTGGTGTTGAGAAATAACGGTTCTTGCGGCAGATACAGGATCTGATCTCGCCACCAGCGGGGATTGAGGCCGGCAAGATTGATGTCATCGACCAATATACGTCCCTTGGTGGGCGGGTAAAGACCTAGCAGGAGTTTGGCTAGGGTGGTTTTGCCGCTGCCATTGTTTCCCGTAACCGCCATGACTTGACCGGGAGCGAGCTGGAAGTCGAGCGCCGCAAGCACAGGCGTGCTTTGTCCGGGCCAGCTAAAGCTGACTTGATCGGCGCTGAGGCTGCCCTGATAGCGGGGCAGACGATGGCCTTGTTCCGTTTCCGTGGGTAGCTTCAGCAAGCGCTGCAGTTGAGTGGTTGTTTCCCGGGCGCGGCCGAGCGGTTCGAGTAAATGCATGAAACGACTGACCGGGGCGAGGCTGCGCGCGGCTAGAATATTGGCGCCGATCAGTGCGCCCACGCTAAGCTCGCCGGCAACGACCAGGGGGGCGCCCCAGCCAATAATACCGACGCTGAGCAGGGTTTGCGCGCCCTGGGTTATATTCTGCAAATTGCCTTCCTGGGCCTGGATGCGCTGGCGCAGCGAGCGCAGGCGCGCGTCGGTGGCTTGCCATTGTTCCATCAACAGGGCGTCGGTAGAAAAGCAGCGCACGGTTTCGGTGACGTGATTGGCGCTGTGGGTCAGGGCCTGGTCCTCGGCTGCCAGCCGGCTAAACTGGCGATGTTGGTGCTCGAGGGCGCGCCGCGTCCAGTAACCGCTGGCTGCCACCAGCCCGATAAAGGCGATCGCGATCAGGGCCAATTGCCAGGATAACAGGCCCAGGGCCAGCAAGAACATGGGAATAAAGGGGACATCGAGCAGGCTCGCGATATTGGCCGGACTATACATTTGGTCGAGGCGCCGCAAACCGCTCAATAGCTCACTGCGCTGGCCCATGGGAATAGCTTCGAGTTCGGGCAAACGTGCCGTAAGGATTAAACCGACGGCGCCTTCATTCAGCTGCTGATCGGATTCGCTGCCAATCGTGGCGGCGATGTGCATCCGCGTTCGGCGCAGACCAAACTCGAATGCGACGGCAAGCACCACGCCCACCGATAAGGTCACCAATGTTCCGGTTATGCCATGACTGACATATTGATTGAGGACCAGTATCGTATAAATCGATGAAGCCAGTCCCAGAGTATTCAAAAGGACAGAAGCAACAACTAGCTGCCCCAGTAGCCAGGGATGAGCGCTGAGGCGGGCTATCAACTCGCGCATCGGCTGCCTTGATTAATGGTTTTCTTGATCAACTGAGGTCCCCTGTTTCCGGCAGGGACGACTGGCCGGTCGCCCTTACTGAGGTTCGGCAGCAATCCTTAAACGACCAAGCTGGCGCAGGATGCCAAGTGCGGTTAACAATACATCGGTTTGGGCGGCCCGGGCATCGCTTTGGGCATTGATCAACGAAGTTTCGCCGGATAATACATCGATCAGGGAACGCTTGCCGAGCTTGCGTTCTTCCTTGGCGAGCTCGAGAAAAGCCTTGGCGATATCGGCTTGGTTCTGCAGGAATCCGGCCCGTTCTTTGGCCGCGGTATGTTGCTGCCAGGCATTGCGCACGCCTTCAAGGACCGTGCGCTTGGCGGCCAGAAGCTCCTGCTCCGCAGCCTGCCAGTCAGCCTTGTTGGCGCCGATGGTATTGAAGCTGGTCAGGCCCAGATTCAAGGGAAAGGAAAGCTCGAGCATGAAGATCCATTCGTCTTCGCGGCCAGGGATGCCGGCGACATTGTTTTTGCGCTTGTATTCGGCGGACCCTTCCACGGTGGGCAAGAGCTCGCTGCGCCTTGCCCGGGTCAGGCGGGCGCGGGCGACGTTTGCGGAGAGATACAATCGCCGTAGCTCGAAGTTGTCTTGTTCCGCAATGGCCAGTGCCTGCGTGAGCGTATCCGGCAATGCCGCGGTGGGTATGGGGATCGGTTTTAGGCTGGCGGGGGTCGGCGGCGGTTGGCGAAAGATAGCCCGATACCGGTTTTGGGCCTGGACCAAGCCGGTTTGTGCCTGAACGCGCCGGGCCTGGGCCCCGGCGAGTTGGGTCTTGGCCTGCAGCAGATCAGTGGAGACGCCGGAGCCGACGGCAATGCGAACTTCCTCGACCCCCGTTTGCTGACGAATGTTTGCAGCCGATTCCAGGGCGAATTCCTTGACCGCATGGGCCCGGCGCAGATTGGCATGCGCCTGGGCGGCTTCCAGCAGCAACGCTTGCCGCTCAGTGACCAATGCCAGGCGGGCTAGCGCCAGCTGTTGCTCGGCAATGCTGACATCGGCCCGAGTGGCGCCGAAGGTCCAGAGTTGCTGGCTGATTTTGACATCGACTTCCCGGGCGGTGAGTTCTGTGGTTTGACCATTGGCCCGATCCTGCTTTTCCCAGCCGCCCTGGGCGCTGACATCCAGCTCCGGATACCAATCGCCGCGTGATTCGCGGACCCGCTGGCGGGCGGCAGTGACCTCTTGCCGGGCTTTTTCCAAGCGTTCGTGCTCGGCGACCGCCTGCAGCAATGCCGGTGGTAATTCCAGTTCGGCGGCTGCGATGGGCTGAGGTAACAACAAAACTAAAATCAATCCAATAAACAGCATGAAATGTGTGCTCGACCATCTGAGAGAATGCTTCAGTAATCTACCGTAGGGGCGTCCAACTGCCCGTTCAACAAAAGGCTATGAACGCGTATGTCCGCAAGATGAATGTTATCTGAGGCACACGTCTTAGCCTCCCTCTTCTTCACGTTTCTTCTTCTTCTTCCAGATACCCCTTCATGTGCTCGATATTGGTTTGGAGATCCGGGAGATGGGCTTCGCGATCATAATCAGGTACACGTAATGGATCCAGCGTTACACCGTATTTTTTAAAGGTGCCAAATAATTTTATCCAAGCCAAATTGACTGTACTTGTTTGATCGGTATAACTATTGACCCATAAACGGATCTCGAAATGAGCCGAAAAATGGTCATAGACAATCTCGACACCCCGGAAGATCGTGCTGGGCATATGTTCTAGATTTTTCGGCCAGTCGACTAAAGTTTCCAGGTCATGCAGGGCTTCCCAGACAATCGCTTCGATATCTACGGGGGGAATCTCTGGGTTGACATAAAGATCGAGCAGAACCCGGAAGGCATCGGCTTTGGTGAAATTGACAACCTGTGCCTGAGAGACACTGTCATTTGGCATGCTGAAGCTGTAGCCATCGGCATGCCGAATGCGGGTGGTCCGCCAGGTGATGTCCTGGACGGTGCCGCGGATATCACCGATCGAAATGATATCTCCTATGTTAAACGGCCGTTCGACATTGAGCACGATCCCCGAGAATACATTAGCGATGTTGGATTGGACTGCCAGACCGATAATCATCGCCAAAAGGCCAGAGGTTGCCAGGATACTGGTCAATTGCTGGTCATAAACAAACGCCAGGGCGCCGAACAAGGCAAAGAGATAAATCGAGGCTCCCGCGAATTGCCGAACGACATTGGGAATTTGCCGCCCTGTTTTTAACTCGAGGGGGGACCAGACGAAGCGTTCGATTGCGATTGCGCCCAGGCGGGCGAAAATAATCCAGAACAGGGTGTGATAAATTTGGACGATAAAATCGACCGTGGCGGTCGAAAAATGTTGGATCGCATAATCCAGGATGATGTTGCCGATTGCCAGCAGTAATAGGGGCCAACTGACGAGCCGCAATCCCAGCGTTTGCATGCGCCAAAATTGGCCCCGATTCTTGCGGTCTAGCAAAGCTGCGGTAACGGCGCCAACGAACGCGAATATGGCAAGGTGGATAAAATAATTGCTCGGCAGGACATCGCGGATTTTGAATCTATCGGGTTCGATGATCATCCCGAGATCGAGCCGGGAAAATAATGGTGCGGGTTTGCCGTAACCCAGGTAGCCCGGATCGCCCTGGCTGCCAATTTCTTCGGTTTCCTGCGAAATCCAGGCACGATTGATTTCCCAACCATCTTTAGCGGCCAGCGAGCTTGCCTTGGCCAGCATCGCCATCATCGTGTCGCTGGAATCGCCGGTCAGATTGTTCGTAACCCGGTTAATCAGTTCCATTAATCCGGCTGAATCGGTGGTGCTTTCGCTGATTGCAACCTGATCACTTTCGATGACTTGCTCAAGGTTGTCAGTTGCGGCAATACCCATGCCGATGACATCGGCAACATAGCGTAAATTATTACGATCGAGCTCCTGATGAACGAAGGAGATGCCGAGTTGATGGCTGCCATAAGGGCGGTCTGTACCGAGGTGATTCAGATAGAATTTACCGTCGATTTTATAGCGGCGATAAACCTTGGATTTGCTGATTTTTTCATCGACCGGCTCGCCCAATTCAATAGGCTCGACCGCGTTGGTAAACATAATGTTTTCCGCGTCGAATTTGCCCCCGCTCGGGTAACGAAACCATAAATTGAATTGCAGTTGCGCCGTTTGCGATTCTGCGTCAATTTCTGAAATATCAAGCAACTGTCCGCCGGCAAAGACGACATTGGTCTTATACATGAATTGATCGTTCACGTATAACGCCTTGCCTTCAATGACTTTGGTCAGGTAGTCCTTGACCCCTTCCTCGCGGATTGGCTGCAATTGAATAGGTGCCGATACCATATTCAAGCCATTGAAAATACCGATTTGAATAGGTGGACGGTGGTGGCGATAGCGATCGAATGTGATCGGGCCTAGATTACCTGTTATCGGGGTAGGTGTTTTGCGTCTATTGGCAAGCTGCTCCCTTAAGGCATTTCGCAGCGTCGCCATCGTCTCATTCATCTTAGCTGCAGGTTCGTTCGCCAGGCCTTGTTCAGCCAGCACTTGTTTGAGACTTTGAGCTAGCACTTTGCCGGCATCATAAGCGCTGGCTGCAAGCCAATCTGGCGGTCTGCTGAACCGGTCGATATAGGCATTGCGAAAGCCCTGGGCAAATTCCCCTGCGGTATCGAACAGGATAGGGGTGGTGACTAAGGCACCATCTACCAGCGAAGCCGGCGATTGCTGCTCTCGCAAATGGTTGCCGAGTGCCTGGAACGCGGCCATGGTACGTAGCTGCGCGGGCGCGAGGATCTTGTTATTGACGTTGGCAGCCCGCAGTGCGGTCAGTGCTCGGGCGGAATCAGCGCTGTTGCCGAGGATCAGCAAGTGGCCAATGAGCTTCTTGTCACTGATTTCCGCAGCAATCCGGTCGAGTTGCTGATCGACCTTGGGGCTGTCGGGCGAATAAGTCCACTGGTGGACAATCTTGGTGCCAAAGCGGCGATAAGTGGCATCGAACGCTTTGGCTAGGCCCCGGGCATCCTGCGTGTCAGCGCGAATAATGGAGACGGTTTTTTCGCCGACCACATTGCGGGCATAATTGGCCAGGAATTTGATTTCGGCCGTCTGATCGTATAACAGACGGAAGACCCAGGGATTTTGCTGTCCCCAGTCCGCTGGCATGATCCCCGGTGCCAGCAGGGGGATTTCGCGGTCGGCATAATGGGCATCGACGGCTTGAGCCGCCGCGCTTTGCGGATGGCCGATGACCGCCAGTAAGGATTCATCAGCGAGCTGATCGAGCCATTGCTGGGTATTGCTGCGGCTGGCCTGGTCATCATGGACTTTAACGACGAGCTGATAGTTGCCCAGGTCACCGGATTGGTTGATTTCATCCGCAAGCAGCCGAACCCCCTGAGTAATGGATTGGCCTAGGCCCGCTTCGGCGCCGGTGGTTGGCGCGGCCACGGCGATCACCAGCGATTCCTGCTGTTGTTGTTGCATGACCAGCCAGGCGACGAACGAGCCGGCAGCGCCGATGAGCAGGGCTATCAGCAATATAAAGAGGAATCGTTGGGTCTTCGAGAGCTTGGCTCTGTCTCCACGATGGCGGGCTAATCCGCTGAAAGGGTTAAGGACTCGGGTTGGTCTGGTCATGGTTGCTAGTCCGGCAATCGCATTATTGTTGGTATGCCGCTTCAGGCAAGCTG